>CALHOU010000035.1 GCA_938035945.1 uncultured Granulosicoccaceae bacterium | reverse complement strand
AGTAAATCTGATTGATTGTCCACAGCTTCTATTTCAACATCGTCTATTGATTCTTCATCATCGGTTGTAGGGGTCTCATCTTCAGCAACCAATTCGTCTTTTTTCTCATTATCTTCTTCATCAGATGATGGCTGTTCATCCAGGTTTGCTTCTTCTTCCAATTCGCGTTCGGCCTCTTCGGCAGCCAGCCGTTCTTTTTCCAAGCGCTCTTTTTCTTTTCGACGCTCATGAAATTTCATGTCGCTGGTCACTACATCGCCCAAGGGTTCCCAAACGGTATAGTCTTCATCATAGTCATTAAGACCATCGCGAATATTATGTATAGGCAGAGAAAAAAAGTGCCTTAAAGCTGCCTTGCGTAACTCAGCCGAAACACCACGATTAAAAAACGGACTCACATCGCTTTTCGAATCCAGTGTGGCAATATCTGGCATTTGTTCATCGGTTAATAGCGGCTCTTCTTCCTCATCAAGATGTGGTTCAATTGCTTCGCCAGATTCAATCTCTGCTGAAAAATCAGATACTGTGTTGGGTTCATCAAACGTGGCCATGGCTTGATGTTGCGGATCATCTTCCACACCGATGAGCACATCATTCACCGGCAAGGGTTCTTCAACCTGCACGGCTTCAGTGGCTGAGGGTTTCTGTTCGGCTTTGACTTTTAATTTGCGTTGCGACCAACGGCCAACAAACGATCTGCTCAAACTTGAATCATCTTGCTTACTCATCAACGTTGACCAGCCGGGTCATCAACCCATTTCTTTCGTTTACGTTTTTCAAAGGGTTTGGGCTTGTAGTGATCGAGAACAAATGCTTCCATGGGTCGATACAACTCGCCAGGAATATCGGTTGATAAAACAAGGCCATCGGTTTCGGCGTGAGAAATGGCATCGTCGTAGTCGATGGTGATCAGCGCGGGTTCAACGGGCAAATCATGTTCGTCAGATTCAACTTCCTCATTGCACACAACATAAACCAGCGGTTTGGTACCGATCAGCGCATGCCAGTAGCGCTCGCATGCGTCTTTATACAAAGTGACTTCGTAGCCGCCAAAAGAGAACAATTCACCTTGTTCGGTTTGTCCAACCGGCTGGCCAGGAGGGGATTGGTGGGCTAGAGAATCCCCGACCACGACCCCATGCAAGTACCAAGACGGGATTTGCCAGAGCTGCCTTTTTATCAGGCGTTTCTCCAGCACAGCGGTCACAGGCAAACTCAATCTCGTGCTTGAGGCTTGTTTGGGCTTGTCGGTCAAGGGACTACACCTGCAAGTGACATTCAGTTGCTCAAGATTATTTCAATTCCATACATTTAAAAAGGCTAATTCACGCCTCAAAGACCTCACTACCGAAAATGTCTGCCAAATTGGACCTTTTGTCAGTTTTATTGAGACATTTTGTACCAGCGCGCAACAACAGTGAAATACAATAACTAGGCTCGATTCAACAACAGGTGCACACTGAATCGAACACTCTAAAGTTCCATAGCACACAGTAATTGACGGTGAAATAAACATGAACGTTGCAGCTCCAGCGTATCGCCCAATAATGACCGACGAAGGTCTTGACCCCGCTCATGGCGTGTCGGCCGTTAATGAATTTGGGGAAGCACGCGATGTCTTCGTGCCCGGGGAAATTCCGCTCACCTTACGCGTGGATGGTATGGAAGTAGTGACCCTGATGACGCTAGGTACGCAACCAGAAGCCTTAACGCTTGGGTATATAAGAAACCAGAAGCTGATCGAAGATATTTCAACGATCAAGTCCGTCACTGTAGATTGGGATCGTGAGCTGGTGGACGTTGAAACCCACACTGGCGAAGGCATATCCGACTGGCAAGAGAAAATGAAACGGCGCATCATCACATCCGGATGCGGCCAGGGCACTATTTTTAGTTGCACCGTCGATAAATTATATGAAGTTAAGCTCAGTCCGCCTACGCTAAAACAATCTTCGCTCTATAACCTGATTAAAAACGTCAGCAAATTAAATGATGTATACCGTGTTTCCGGTGCCGTACACGGTTGCGGCTTGTGTACTGCAGAAGATTCGTTAATGCACATTGAAGATGTTGGCCGGCACAACGCAGCTGATGCCATCGCTGGCAGAATGTGGCTAGAAGGCATTGCTGGCGAAGATAAAATTTTTTATACCACAGGAAGACTGACCTCAGAAATTGTTATGAAAACAGCGTTTATGGGCATTCCAGTGCTGTTGTCTCGTTCAGGCGTTACGCGAATGGGTTTGGAGCTTGCGCAAGAGATTGGCATGACCATGATCGCAAGAGCCAAAGGCAAACACTTTCTGATCTACAACGGTGCTGAACATGTGGAACTCGACGATAAACCACCTGAACGGCGAACACCCCCTCCGACCAAGGGAATGCGAGACTTAAGCTAATGCGTTCGATCATGATGAGCTAGGGATAATGTCTGACGTTTACTTTGGCGACAAACTGAATAATTCTTTTTTAACAGTGCCTGAGCTTGCGCAGCTACTGCACGTTAATGAAAAGAAAATTTATAAGCTTGCCGGTGAAGGCGACATTCCGGGAACCAAGATCACGGGTAAGTGGATATTCCCTCGACATTTAGTGGAAGACTGGATTGCAGAGAACAGTCACGGCGGAGCAATGAGCGATCGACTGATCATTGCCGGTAGTGATGATCGATTATTGAATCAAGTCTGCAATCAAACCGCAGTCGAGCTGCAACAATCGGCGCTGCTGAGCTACAGCCCATGCGGTACAAGACACGGCTTAAGAATGCTCGATACCCGACGCGCCGATGCGTGCTTTATTAATTGGGGGCAAAGCGATGTAGGTTCGCGACGCCACCTTGGTCTATTAAGAGGCTATAAAAATCATAGCAGTTGGGTTCTTGTGCGTTGCTTGCAACGAACACAAGGCTTAATTTTATCGCGCAAATTTGATAGTGATGACGTGGATGTCAACGTCCTGCTCAATGACAATTCTCTACGTTGGGCACAACGCAATACCGATTCGGGTAGCGAACGATTGCTTGAAGATTTATGCGCCGCAAACGGCTGCACCTATCAAGACTTAAATCTATCCACCATGCGCAACACCGAGCGCAGTGCCGTTGGTGCCATCAACACAGGCAATGCTGACTTAACGTGTGGCACGCAAGCAACAGCACATGAATTTCAATTACCGTTCATACCCATCGCTGAAGTATCAATCGATATGGTTATGACCCGCAGAACATACTTTAGAACCCTGACGCAAACGTTGTTGAATAACTTAGTGCAAGAGTCAACGACGTCAATGGCTACACACATGAGTGGCTATACACTGTGGGATAAGCTCGATGTTGTCGCAGTTGAATAAAATCGGTGCGTACAATTTATGGATATTAACTGTCTAAAGATTTAAGAATTGCGTAAATCAGGTCAATCGTTTGCCGTACTTCAGGTCGCTGCCTGTCTTCGTGATGTGTAACCAGCCATTGTATGTGCTCAAGCTCGGTGATTTCTTCCGATATCTGTCGCAAGGCGGTAGCCCTTCCAATAAAAGTGGGCAATACCGCACGCGCAACACCGCTAGCCGCCAAATCGTATGCGTTTCTCGGATGCGTAACTTCGATGACGTGCTCAGCACTGGCATTTTTCTCTACCCACAAAGCAGACGGCGTTGAACCAATCACACGTGCCCAAGTACTGACCGATTCGTCAGTGGCATAAACAGCAAATTTAATCCGCCCAATCGAACGACCCGCTAACGTGGTTTGCTCTGGCCGCGAATTGCGAATTCCAATCACCGCTTCTCGATGACCAATATCAAGAATATGATCTGCTGAGATAAATTGAAGCAGTGTGGGAATTTCCCCTTTGAGTTCTTCAGCGCGTTCACACAGTAATTGCGTCACCCAGGTGCCAGCAGAAATTTTGACACGCCTTGTTTTGTTGCTCGTGGCATCAGAGACCACTGGCTGGATTTCTTCTTCCAACAACATCACTTGCGCCAATAACTGCTGACCTTGTTCCGTTAAAACATAGCCGCGCGGGGTACGATCAAACAATTCCTTGCCCAAACGCCGTTCCAGTGCCAGCATGCGTCGGCCCAACGTTGGCGCACTTTTACCGGTGACCTGCTCGGCCGCTGCCAAACCACCTTCTCGAGCAACCGCGAGAAACAGGCGAAAATCGTCCCAATTCATTGTCGTTTCATTCATGAAATGATCATTACATTTGTATCCATTGTTCGTCCAGCTAAACAATGTTCCTATAGCCCACGCTTCATAATAAGGGACAAAACAATGACTATTCTAACTACTTTGAAAGCACCCATAGGCATGGGCTGTTGGCCAATTGGTGGCGCAATGTTCGACGCTGATGGCTCTACACTGGGCTATTCGAACAGCAATGATAAAGAATCGATTCGCACCATCCATGCGGCAATCGACAGTGGCATTAACTTGTTCGACACAGCCGCCGCTTACGGCGCAGGCCATGCAGAAAAACTATTGGCAACAGCCCTTAAAGACAAACCGGACACACTGATTGTTACAAAAATAGGCTTTGCCATCGACGAATCGACAAAGAAATTAATGGGCGAAGAAGTTGCACCCCACACGATTATTCCGGCGATTGATCGCTGCCTTAATCGATTGAACAGGGATGTTGTAGACATCGTGCTATTGCATCTGAACGATTTACCACTCGATCAAGCAAATGCGATATTCGATGAAATGGACAAGGCTGTTGAGGCGGGAAAAATTCGATCGTATGGTTGGAGCACTGATTTTTCCGATAAAGCGGTTGCCATGGAAAACCGTTCAAGCTTTAAAGCTGTGGAACATGCCATGAACGTATTATCAGATGCGCCAGACATGCAAAAACTCATACACAAGAATCAATGGCATGCCCTGCTACGTTCGCCATTGGCTATGGGCTTGCTGTCCGGCAAGTACAACGCGGGCCAATCCATGCCATCGGATGACATACGATCAAAAACCTTGCAGTGGATGCAATACTACAAAGACGCCAAACCCAATGCGCAGTACCTTGATCGATTTAATAACATTCGCGAGTTATTGCAAAGCGAAGGTCGTACTCCGGTGCAAGGCGCACTGGCTTGGCTTTGGGCCAAGTCGCCCAACAATATCCCAATTCCAGGCGCTCGTACCGTTGAACAGATTGAAGGCCTCGCAGGCGCAATCGCACTAGGTCCATTGTCGGAAACAGTGATGAATGAAATCGAAGCCTTGGTGGATAGGGAACAGGACTGGAACGAAAGCATGGAGCGGTAACTAAAACCACAGTTAAAATCGGAGCTTGCATTTGCAGCACGCTCCGTTTTAATTTAACCCAGCTTTACCGGATTACCCGAACGAACACTTTCATCAGCGGCTAAGCAAATCTTTAAGGAGAGTACCGCATCACGCATATGTCTATCGAGATTAATATCTTCCTCAATGGTTCTTAGCATATACGCTTGCTCTCTTGCACACAGTTCATCGTGCCCAGGTTCTTCGCTCATAGATAGGTCTTTATCTGCTTTGGCAAATCCACCATCTTCATCGATACTGGAAGAATGGATTCTAATCAAAGACGTTTTTGTATGCGTATCCATATCATCGGACTTCGCAGCCTCATCAACCACAATCGACACACTGCCAGCGGGCGAAACAACATCTTTTACGAAAAATGCCTGTTCCGACATCATTGGCCCCCACCCCGCCTCATACCAACCAAGCGAACCATCATCAAATAAGATTTGAAAATGGCCGTAGTTGTACATCTTTTCACTGATTGCAGGGCTCAAACGCAAACCCATTCCACGCACCTCGACAGGATTGGCATCTGTGATTTGGCACATGACATCGACATAGTGCACACCACAATCAACGATGGGCGATGTCGTATCCATTAAACGACGATGAATCTCCCACGTAGGGCCGCTTGATTGTTGATTGAGGTTCATACGAAACACATAAGGCCCACCCAGCTTGCGCGCCTCTTCAATTAATTTTATCCACGACGGATGGTGCCTGAGTATGTATCCAACAACCAGCTTACGATTATTTGCTTTCGCACAGTCAACAACACGTTGCGCATCGGCAACGGTCGTTGCCAACGGTTTTTCAATAAATACATGTGCGCCGGCTTCCAATGCATGAATGGCGTAGTCTGCGTGACTATCAGAGTAAGTACTGATAGACGCAAGCTGTGGCTGCAATTCATTAAACGCCGCTTTAAAATCGGTAAACAGCGGATAACCTGATAGCTCTGATGGTATGTGGGGCTTAGATCGGTTAACCAATCCAAGCACGTTATAGCCTGCGTGTTGATGATAGGCCTTGGCATGACTGATACCCATGGTCCCCATACCAGCGACTAAAACGGTTAACGGTTGTTTCTGCATCATAGTTTAAGCAAAATCCAAAGGCTGTCGTTCTTCATGTACATCAGGTACTTTTACAGGCAAAGTTACCGCAAACGTTGCGCCCTCACCCAATGTTGATTGCACCACAATATCGCCAGAATAACGCTGCACAATGCCATAGCTCACCGACAAGCCAAGACCGGTGCCACCGTCTTTTCCGTAAGTATAAAAAGGGTCAAATAGCCTATGCACATGTTCGGGCACTATACCAACACCATTGTCCTGCACTTCAATTCTGACTTGGCCATCGTCTTGGTGCATGGATAGAACAGTGATAATGCCATGCTCATCAACCGCTTGGGAAGCATTCAGCACCAAGTTAACGATAACTTGTTGTAGCTCTTGGCGATCGATGGTAACGAGAGGTACTTCGTGAAGTTGGGTTTGTAGCGTGATATTTTTTTTTGCTATCTCATGTTTAACCAACACTAAAGAAGATTCAATTAATTCGTTGACATCAACATGCATAGGAACAACCGGTGAAGACTCCTGACCATACATGCTCGACGTGAGGGCGGTTAAGCCCAACAACTCATCATCCTTTAGTGGTGCCGTTGTGTTAGGCCGGGAATACTGTAGCAAGCGATCTGTGATTGAACGAATGCGATAAACCTGCTCGATAATCAGATCAATTTCAGTCTGAACATCACCCCTGTGCTCGCCTATCTCTTGAATAAGGATATCCATATTGCCTAGAATGACGGCCGTAGGGTTATTGATTTCATGGGCAACACCAGCTGTTAACTGACCCACAGCTGCGAGGCGTTCAGCGGTTGCAAGCTTTTGTTGCGCTTCATGCAACAGCATGATGGATTCTTGCAGAGAGGTATTTTTCTGTTCAAGTTCAGTCGTGCGTTCCTGCACCTTTTGTTCAAGTTCGTTTGCGTTGGCCTCTATTTGAGCACTGTGTTCTTCTAAATTATCGAGCATGGAATCAAACTGCGTGGCCAGCTCACCGATTTCGTCATGCACTTTTAAGTCACCAATGCGCTGATGTTCGCCAGCCGCTGTGGCGCGAACCACTCGTGCGATAGACTCCACCGGTTTAAATATGGATTTAGCACCAATAATTGCCGCCGCTATAGCCAAGAGCGAACCGGCCAGCACCACCGCCGCGGTTACAGCAATACCGCGATACAGATCGCTTCTAAAGGGTGCTTCAAGATAGCCGGCGTATAACATTCCAACTCGCTTACCATGCACGTCAACAATTGGCTCATACGCTGATATGTACCAGTCGTCTACCACGAATGCCCTGTCAATCCACGTGGTGCCTTGCTCTAGCACCGTGTTACGAACCTCACCTGACACACGTGTACCTAACGCACGTGCATCTTCACTGCCCGGCACGTTAGTGGTGATACGCACATCATCCAAAAACACAGTGACCGTTCCGCGACTACCTTCGGCAAGCGAGCCTGGGCCGTAAACCAAATCACGAATTTCATCCACGAAGGCATAGTTGCGATTTAACAAAAGCCCGCCCTCCAACACGCCCAGTATCTCGCCATGATTATTGCGCACACGCTGCAATGCGCGAATAACCATAGCGCGATCTTCTTGCGTCTTATCAGTAGGCGCCGCACGTGGGGTATCAATTAATGACAACACGACCTTACTGGCAAGAGATTCGCTCTCATCTAACCAATGATCACGTGAATAAATCTCAATACCCCTTGCCGTGTCGACAGGTGCGCTACTATCGGCGTGCTCAAAAACCGTATCCGTCAATGGAGAACGTTTTAATTCCATCGCAGTCCAACCGGCTAACTCCAAGCGTTCGGTTCCATCCTTACTCAGCAAGTTGACGAAATCAAACGTGCCTCTGTGTTTTTGCTTATCGAGCAACAGTAATGCTCCCAGAGAATCGCCAGATTCCAATTTGGCTAGGAAATTGGAGCTGTTCGCAAGCGAGGCTAAAGCAATCTGTCGATCACGTTGTATTCGCTCAAACACATCGTGCGTGACGCGTAAATCGGTATTTACTTTTGTGAACAGTTGTTGGTAGGTATAAGACGTTGACCAATGCGCGGTGAGATAGATAACGGTGCCAGTCAACAGCAGTAGCGGCCCCATTACCAGAGCTAGCAATTTGTGGCGAAGGCTTAGTCCACGGACATAATCAAGAATGACGGCCATGGTAATAGTGAATTAGGTGCTTGAGGCGGTCTCGGCAGAGGCTTGCCCGTACCAAAGATTTTGTTTACGCTCTAAAGTTTTGCGCGACACCCCGAGTTTGCGTGCGGCAGCGGACTTGTTGTTGTTAACCGAGGCCAACACGGCTTCAATGTGTGCGCGTTCAACCGAATCCACTGTCCAGCTTAATGGATACCCACCAGTAACTTCTTCATTGTCTGCATCAGCTGGGCGCATACTGTCTGCAGGTAAGCGGCCCAAAAGCAGCGTACGCTCGATAACATTTTTAAGTTCACGCACGTTGCCTGGCCAATGGTATTCATTTAATCGTTGCCAATCAGTGTGCATAAGTTCAATCGGCACAAGTCGCATTTCGGCAGAAAGAATCTCAAAAAAATGTTCCACCAACGATGGAATATCTTCACGACGATCACGCAGTGCGGGCACTTTAATGGGCAATACGTTAAGCCGATAGTAAAGATCACTACGAAATTTTTCCGATTGTGAGTCGGACGCTAAATCTCGATTGGTTGCAGCCAATACACGAACGTTCACCGGAATTTCCTTTTCACACCCGACTTGCCGAATGGTTTTTTCCTCCAACACCCGAAGCAATTTCGTTTGCATGGCAATCGGCAGCTCACCAACTTCATCCAGAAACAAGGTACCGCCCTCGGCATGTAAAAACAAACCTTCACGCGATTGCGTTGCACCGTTAAACGCACCTTGCAAGTGACCAAACAATTCACTCTCAAACAATTCCGGCGCTATCGTTCCACAATTGATAGGCACAAATGGCCCTGTGCGTTTCGACATAGCATGAATGGCACGTGCAAATAATTCCTTACCCGTGCCAGTCTCACCTTGTATAAGAACGTTGGATTGGGTTGGTGCAACCCGCTCGGCCAGAGTTAAAGTTTCTTTTATAACCTCGCTTTCACCAACCACACCACGATCAACTTTTATTTGATTTAGTTGTAAACGCAGTAAAGAATTTTCTCTGAGGATTTGCCGCTTTTGCAGAGCGAGCTGCATGGCCATGAACATTTGCTCGGTGCGAAAAGGCTTCATGATGAAATCATCCGCACCGTTTCGAAGTGCCGCTATAGCCATATCAAGATCGGCATAGGCGGTCATGTAAATTACATGCGTTCGCACACCGGCCTCACGCAGCTGCCGTAACCAATCCAAGCCAGAAAGACCAGGCAGGCGAATATCAACAAGGAGTAAATCAAAATGATAGCGAAGCCGAAGCGCCTCTGCCTCTTCCGCACTACCAGCAACTTCTAATAATGCACAGCGCTTTTCGAGTGCGCGTTTAAGAAAGTTACGCATACCGGGTTCATCATCAACCACCAGAATGGCGACTGAGCTTAAAAGCTTGTCGAGCGTTTCCATATCGCCCAGGTTGCGGTTGGATTTTCTGGCTAGATCAATGGATGTAACTGACATCGAATTCTTTGGTGCCTGACATTGCATGAGACAATATGACACAATTGCTGCAATGGTCAACACTTAAACACGCGCAAATCACCAAAATTAGCTAGTCAATTATCCTGAGACACGCTTTCGGCGTGATTCTCCGTAACGCTACGTAATGACAATGGAAAAGTAAATGATTGATCTGTATAGCTGGACTACCCCGAATGGTCGCAAAGTCAGCATCTTGCTCGAAGAGCTCGGTGTTGAGTACACAACCCACGCCATTGATATTTCCAAAGATGAACAATTTGCGCCTGAGTTTCTTGCAATAAGTCCGAACAACCGGATTCCGGCCATTGTCGATCAGGAAAACGGCCTGAGCCTGATGGAATCTGGCGCTATTATGTTGTACTTGGCCGAGAAGTACGGGCAATTCCTATCCAAAGACCCCACCAAGAAATGGAAAACCACGGAGTGGTTAATGTGGCAAATGGGCGGCTTGGGTCCGATGGCTGGACAAGCTCATCATTTTTTAAAGTTCAATCCGGGCAAAGCGCCTTATGCCGAAGAGCGCTATCGCAACGAGGCCAAACGACTCTACGGTGTACTCGACAAGCAACTGAGTGACAAAGCGTATATTGCAGATGAGTATTCCATTGCAGATATGGCCGTGTGGCCCTGGATATCACGATTCGAGTGGCAAGAAATAGATATGAAAGAATTTGCCAATGTAAGTCGTTGGTACACCGAGATAGCGGCGCGCCCAGCCGTGCAAAAAGGTTATCAGATTCCTAAATTTACACAGGACATACCGCTTCCATAGGCGCGCTGCAGTACAATACCAGTTGCTCCCGTGAACCATGCGCCATGCTTGCCGAAACCACTGATGTAAAACCCAAGTCGATTCGGCCAGTCTTAAAATGGGCCGGTGGTAAACGACAGCTCATCCCTGCGTTGCTCGAACGCATGCCGACAAGCTACAGCACTTACCACGAACCATTTTTAGGTGGTGGCGCACTGTTTTTTCATTTGCAGCCAAAACAATCCATTATTGCCGACGCAAATGAAGAACTGATAAATCTCTACAATGTGATAGCAAACGATCTAGCTTCGCTTGTTAGTGCATTGCAACCGCATATTAACGATGCAGACTATTTCTATGCACAACGCGCTAAAGATTGGACACAACTTAGCGCCGTAGATGCCGCTTCGCGCACCTTGTTTTTAAACCGAACCTGCTTTAACGGTTTATATAGAGTCAATAAAAAAGGCCAATTCAACGTACCCTTCGGGAAATATGCGAACCCGACTATTTGCGACGAACAGGGCTTAGCTGCGGCCGCTAAGCTCCTAAAAACAGCAACACTCTGCGCCGGCGACTATAAGGCGGTGCTAGCACAACACGCGAAACAAGGAGACTTTGTATTCCTTGACCCGCCGTATCACCCCATTTCGCAATACAGTGACTTTAAGCGCTACACAAAAGAGCAATTTAGAGAGCAAGATCATATCGAGCTTGCAGAAGAGGTCGCGCGGCTACAAGAACTCGGTTGCCATGTGTTATTGACCAATTCGAACAGTGAATTGGTTTTGGATTTGTATAGCAAATTTAAAATTGATGTAGTCGATGCTAAACGCAACATTAATAGTAAAGCTGCGAACCGTGTGGGCAAAGATGTGATCGTAACGGCCAAAGCTAAAAAGCTAAAGCGTAGCGCAGCGCTCAAATTAAACGCCACAGAACAAATAGCCAAATACCCATCTACGCGATTTATGGGTTCTAAAAATAAACTACTCTCACCCATTCGCGATGCGATCACATCGCAACCATGCGATAGCGTGCTGGATCTATTTTCAGGCTCGGGCGTGGTTAGTTACATGCTAAAAGCCTGCGGCAAGCAAGTTATCAGCAACGACTACATGGCATTTAGCGCATCGATCAGCAAAGCGCTTATCGAGAACAACAGCATTACACTCGATGTTTATGCAGCACAAAAATTATTAGAACCTACCAGCGCATCAGACAATTTTGTAGAAAGCAGCTTCGAAGGATTGTATTTCACGACAGAAGAAAACAGACTTATCGATACCCTACGCGCCAACATCAAAACCTTAAGCGATCCGTATGAAAAAGCCATCGCCACCTCCGCGCTCGTGCGGGCTTGCTTTAAAAAACGTCCGCGAGGGATATTTACCTATGTTGGCCAACGTTATGACGATGGACGCAAAGACCTTAGTACGTCGCTGCGCGATCATTTTTTAATGGCAGTGGCAAGTTTGAATGACGCTGTCTTCGACAACGGCAAAATCAATACCGCATCTCGACTAGACGCACTACAAACAAATTACGAACCAGATCTGGTCTATATTGACCCACCTTACTACAGCCCACATTCCGACAATGAATATGTGCGTCGATACCACTTCGTTGAAGGCATTGCTTGTGATTGGCAAGGTGTGGAAATGCAATGGGAAACCAAAACAAAAAAATTCAAGAACTACCCGACACCGTTTAGCACAAGAAAAGGCACCTATGAGGCATTCGATAACTTGTTTGCCATATACAAGAACAGCACTTTGGTGATCTCGTATTCCTCGAATTCACAACCCACGAAAGAGGAAATGATAGCGCTGCTCAAGCAATACAAATCGTCTGTTGAAGTCATATCAGTTGATCACCGCTATTCGTTCGGCAATCAGAAACATAAAGTGCTCGATAACAACAACAAGGTGAGTGAGTATATTTTTATCGCCAGTTAACACCTGAAAACAGTACTAGGTTCCGGTTTGTTTTAATTCACTCGCCGCTGTATCGTCCACGTATTTCGCTAGCAGCTCGTACAAATTATCCGCATCAATCGGTTTGGTTATATAGTCGTTCATACCCGCTTCTAAACAACGCTCCCGGTCACCTTTTAACGCATTGGCTGTAAGTGCGATGATGGGTATGGCTGGCATAGCTTTTTGTTTTTCAATGTCACGTATTTTTCTCGACGCTTCAAAACCATCCAAAACCGGCATCTGACAATCCATCAATACAACATCAAAATCACCTGCATTGGATGAACTCAAGCGATCAACGGCTTGCTGTCCATCATCCGCGGTTTCGATGACATAGCCTGCTTGCTCCAAGATCTCGATAGCAACTATTTGATTAACCATATTATCTTCAACCACCAGTATGCGAGTATTCGCTGCAACTTCAGCAGAAACTGCAGTAATGGCATCCACTTTATTATGATTTTCATCGTTAGCCGACTTTTCGGCCAGCAGCCGATCAGCCATCACCGTCACAATCGAATCAAATAAGCGCGATGCCCGTACCGGCTTAACCAGCAAGGTATCGAAGCTTGCCATCTCCGGATCTTTTGAACTCACTTGATCTATTGACGTTAATAGAATGAGCTTAGATGCTTTTCCGGCGTCGGTTTGCCGTATGCGATTAGCCAACTCAGCCCCATCAACGTCGGGCATATGATAGTCGAGCAAGAAAAGCTCGTAAGGCAGGTTTTGTTCGATCGCCTGACTATGCAATTCAAGCGCTTCTTCCGCACTCTCGGCACAGTCTATTGATACGCCAAATGGCACTAAAAGTTCACGGGTAAGCTCAAGATTTACTGGGTGGTCGTCCACAACCAACACGCGCATACCGCAAAACGTTGGTGGCAGTGAAGAGCTATAAGCTGATGCCTTGTTTGAAATAGGCAAACCTATTTTGACCGTAAATTCTGACCCGATACCCACCTGCGAAGTAACGTTGATCTCACCACCCATAAGCGAGATTAATTGGTCACTGATGGTTAAGCCCAATCCGGTACCACCGTACTTACGTGTTGTCGATGAATCGGCCTGTGTAAACGAATTAAATAGCTTCTCTAAATTCTGAGCGCTAATTCCACAGCCAGTGTCTTTTACTACAAGCTGCAGGTTCGCCATGCCAGCATCACATTCATTGCAAATCGCCGTTAAAGAAATCGAACCTGCGTCAGTGAATTTAACGGCATTGCCTAGAATATTAATCAGCACTTGTCTGATACGTTCTGGGTCCCCCACCACCCACTCTGGCAAATCAGGTGGTATGTGACCGATAAGCTCCACCTGTTTACTTGCGGTTTGCGATGCGAATATATCAACCACGTCAGCCAGAGTTTCGCGCAAAGGAAACTCAACCGAATCCAATTCCAGTTTGCCAGCTTCTATTTTCGAGAAATCAAGAATGTCGTTGATGACGCATAACAAACTCTGTGCAGAGTTGTGTGCAATTTCAATATAGCGCTGTTGATGTGACTCAAGTTCGGTGCGATTAAGTAGCTCAAGCATGCCTGTCACACCGTTTAATGGCGTACGAATTTCATGACTCATGTTAGCCAAGAACTGACTCTTGGCTTGGCTAGCTGCTTTTGCAGCTTCATTGGCCATTTTTAATCGCTCGTTTTCTCGCCGCTCACCTATGTCAAAAAAAGAAGCCAGTACACAAGGCGCACGACCGTCTTTTCCGCTGATGCCACGCATGGAGCAAAGTATGTTACCTGGCTCACCGTCCACATTGCGGATAAAATTCAACTCAGCATTAATTAGCTCGCGGTTTGCTTGAAATTCTGCAAACAATCTTGCGTGATCATTAGCATCGATGAAGTGAAGATTCTCCATGCAATTGCCCAAGCCCGACATCAACTGCTCGACAGACTCATAGCCAAGAATTCTGGCAGCAGATGCATTGGCGGTTTGCACATTGCCCTCTACATCAAACTGCACGATGCCTTCATGCGAGTTTTCAAACAGGTATTGAAAATGCGAGGCTTTCCTCAGCTGTTCTTCGGTTTTCTCACTCGAATTCATAGGTCACATCAACAAAACAGGTCACACAATCTCGGTGCAATCACTATTCCACTCTTTTCCCGGTGCTTAAACCGGGTTTCGTATTACTAACGTTCTGTGAACCGCACAACATTTCGCAAAAAATCCAGCAGCATCCAGCTTCAATCTCGCAGCCACAATTCGTCATTTTTCAACCCGCAATGATCGTTCGAAGTCACGCACTCCTGCAGTAATCTTGTGCTATCCAAAATTCACCTCGTATTTTTTCGCACATGAATGAACAAGCACAACCTATCTCAAAATCCACTTTTAAAGCACTCAGCGAGTCTATCTCTCTGCGCGCCACTGTTGTCGCCATACTCGCTTTGTTGATGCTTATTCCCCTAGGGTTTGTAGGCGTAACCGTTAAAGAACGAGGCTCTCGTTACAGCTCCGTATTAGCCGACATAGCCAATACATGGGGACAACCCCAAACCTTACTTGCCGCTATTGTGGTTATCCCATTCACTGAAACCGAACAGACGAAAGAGACCATTACCGACAAGGAAGGAAATCAAAAACAGATAGATAGAGTCAGAGTGGTGCAAAGATACGCCTACTTTCTTCCAAGAAAACTCGACATAAACGTAGACATGAGTGATGAATTTCGCCAGCGCGGAATTTTTAGGTCATTGGTTTACAACGCAAGCCTTGCCATTGATGCCGAATACGGCGCACTGGACGTAAAGCAATTCTCCAACAGCATAAAATCAATTAATTGGGAAGGCGCTTGGTTGGCCGTTGGTCTATCAGATACGCGCGCGATCAACAGTGTTGAAACCTTCGAATGGCAAAGCAAAAACAAGGAGCTCTCTCCAGGCACGCAAATTAGTTCGTTATACGGCGGCTTTCACGCAAAACTAGATTCTAACGAAGCTTTGTTGACACGAGATAATACGAAAACCTTAAAAATAGCAATGAATATTAAGGGCTCTGGTTCATTCGATTTTACGCCATTAGGCGAAACCACCAATGTGCAAATGAATTCAACATGGCCGCATCCAAGCTTTAAAGGCAATACGTTGCCAGATGCGCATGACATTGGAAAGAATGGCTTTAGCGCAAGATGGTCAATCCCCCACCTTGCTCGAAACTACCAACAAAGCTGGCGCAGTCAAACCGACAATATCAATCTATACGAGTTCAGGGCCGGGGTATCCATGTTTGAACCGGTGTCACTCTATTCACAGGTGACTCGTTCGGTAAAATACGGCCTGTTATTTACCGGACTAACCTTCTTAACGCTGTTTATCTTTGAGTTGGCCATCAAGCGTCGACTGCATATGGTGCAGTATGGATTAATTGGTATTGCATTAAGCTTGTTTTTTCTGGTGTTGTTGTCGTTATCTGAGCATGTCGCATTTATCAAAGCCTATACCCTTGCCGCTCTTCTTACCATCTCCATGATTAGCACCTACGTATGGGTGGCACTAGGGAACTTCGGCAGGGCCAGCATTGTATTCGTTTTACTCAGCGCGTTATACGCTGTGCTGTACTCGCTACTGCAGTTTGAGGATTTTGCCTTGCTGGTTGGCACCGCGTTACTGGTGTTTGTTGTGATGGTACTGATGTTTGTTACCAGGAATATCCAAAACGATAAAGTCGAACAACCAATCGACTCCGGTTTAACTGACTGAAGGGGCGATTGAGCCAGAAAGTCGATCTGATAGAATTAGTTTATGACTGCAATATCCGAACTAAAAGGTTTAGGTGAAAAATCGGCTGCTATGTTGGCCGCAGTTGATATCGAAAACGAAGCAGACTTGCGCCGAGTCGGTCCAATAAACGCCTATATTGCCGTACGTGATCAAACCGAATTTAACCCGGGCCGAAACCTGCTATACGCTATGATCGGTGCGCTAGAAGATACGGACTGGCGTACGATTGCTAAAGAGCAAAAAACAGCACTGATACTTGCGCTTGATGGGCATGAAAAACTTAGCGCCATGTTTGAGGAAGACGGGTACTAATCAGGCTCGGCCCATTACTTATGCAGTTTCAGATAACAGTTCGCAAATTCGGATATGGAGTGCTGGGTGATAAACCCTCTGCCTTCTATAAAATTGGTTCTGAACTCGCTGATGCGTGGGTCTTTTGTTGTGATTTTGTAGAATTTTCGTAAGAAATACCTTGGGTAAGACAACACTTCCCCATGTTCAAACATCCGGGCAATGTAGAGCCCTTTCTTAGCCTGTTCTCTAGTGGCTTTATTTACACCGTAATAACCGGTCACTGGAGACGTATGGAATGCACAAACAAAATTAACAGGGTGAGATGAGCAATAGGCAAACAGTTGTGCGAGACCGCCGCCAAGAGAGTGCCCGGTGGTATACAGCGAATAATCCTTTCCCAATTCAGCGTCAAACTTTTCAATAATATCTGGAACCAGCTTCTGCACTTGTTTGTAATGATCATTAATGAAGGGGACAAATCGCGTTAACCAATGAGCGTTACTCCACCAATCTGACCACCTAGCGGTACCACGAAACGCAACGACAGCCCGTTTGTTATCGTGGTCAACCCAATAGTCGATCTTTAAGCTCTTTATATTGTATCCACCTTCAACGATACTTTTGTTTAGCGAGATTGGTTCCCAACCGTCATTCAGCACATTGGTATTCCAAGTTACTGCGTTTTGAAACAACTCTTCAGTATTGGTTTTTTTGTAACGCTTTAAATTATCGACATAAGTTAGCGCACACATCTGAGCAAACACGGCAACGTCATCTTTGTGGTCTTTAAAAGGTGTAGCCGGGATGTCTTCTAATGTGAACAGATAGATTTTTGCCTGATCACGTAGAATAATTTCATTCTTTTCTTGTGTGGATGGATAGTTTTCTATTAGAAATTTGTCCATGCTCGTAACCCATAGTCACCTTTGCGCAATCAAATATTAATAACAATGACTGAACGTAGGAATTGGAGAGCTATAGGTATATCACGCGAACATAAAGCAAACATCACCTAATCGCAGTATGGG
>CALHOU010000034.1 GCA_938035945.1 uncultured Granulosicoccaceae bacterium | reverse complement strand
TTAATGGTTTCGATCATGTGCACAGGAATTCGAATCGTGCGCGCTTGGTCAGCGATAGAACGGGTAATGGCCTGACGTATCCACCATGTTGCATAAGTTGAAAACTTATAACCACGACGGTACTCAAACTTATCAACCGCTTTCATCAAACCAATGTTGCCTTCTTGAATAAGATCAAGAAATTGCAAACCACGGTTCGTGTATTTCTTTGCAATCGAAATAACCAATCGTAAGTTCGCTTCAACCATTTCTTTCTTCGCACGGCGCGCTTTCGCCTCACCGATGCTCATTTTTCGGTTGATTTCCTTTATCTCGTTGATGGGCAACATCGAGCTAACGCAGATCTTTTCAATGCTGGTTTGGAACATTTCGATTTCAGCTTGACGATCTTTTAGCGCAGCCACGTACGGCTTATCTTCAGCCATCATTTCCGCTAACCACGTTGGGTCGGTCTCGCGGCCTGGAAAGCTTTGGATAAACGTTTTGCGTGGCATCTTGCAGCTCTTTACACACAAGTCGCGCACTTGGCGCTCTAAAGAGCGAATGCGATCAACTTGGCCGCGAAGACCTGCTACAAGCGTTGCAACAAAAGCCGGTGCGTATTTGAATTCAAGAAAAATCTCAGAGACTTTTTCCATGGCCGCTTTGGCTTTTTTATCTTGCATGCCGCCAGCGGCATCAATCGCTTTCAATGCTTTGGCGTATTCTTTTTGCAGCGCTAACACACGACGTTTAACTTCTTCAAGGTCGGGGCCAGTATCAACCACTTCCTCTTCTTCTTTCTTGTCTTTATCGTCTGCACTTGGTGGCGGCTTCGCCACACGTATTTCGTCAGAGGTTTCGCGAAAATTAACGATAACGTCAGACAGGCGCATTTGCTCTTCGGTGACCGCTTGATAACGTTCAAGAAGTAAATTTATAGATTCGGGGTATGTTCCCAGTGCTTTAAGCACTTGATATAAACCATCTTCGATACGTTTGGCGATTTCAATTTCGCCTTCGCGGGTTAACAACTCAACTGTGCCCATCTCACGCATGTACATGCGCACAGGGTCAGTTGTACGACCAAACTCACCATCAACAGAGGCGAGCACAGCTGCAGCTTCGTCGGCCGCATCTTCATCGGTGGTACTGCTGGAATCTGAAATACTCAGCGAATCGGCTTCGGGAGCAACTTCTCCTACCTTGATACCCATGTCGCCGATCATCGCAATGATCTCTTCGACTTGTTCTGGGTCGACAATACCGTCGGGTAGGTGGTCGTTAACTTCCGCGTAAGTCAGATAGCCTTGTTCCTTACCTTTTGCGATAAGAATTTTCAGACTGGACTGCTGTGATGTATCCATTGCCATAGGGCGACATTCACTCTTGGTTGGCGGGGTGGAACCTAACCCACTATTTTACCTAGATGGGCACGATCTGTACATTAAAAATAGACGTTTTATTGCACTTTTCTTTATATATGATGCTCAGAACAGCAACTGTGCCGTGAGTTCCTCGCTCTGGACTAGAACTTAGTGGCTCAAATGCCCCAATCAAGCGGCTTACGCTGGTTTATACTTGCGGTCTGACGCCATCGACCGGCATTCGTGCCTTTCGCTGCAAATTCAAGCTAAAACATTGATTGGAAGGACTAAAAATGCCTGATAGACGCGAACTCGCGAATGCGATCCGCGCGCTGAGTATGGACGCGGTGCAACAAGCCAACTCTGGCCACCCTGGTGCGCCCATGGGCATGGCCGATATAGCGACAGTGCTCTGGAACGAATTTTTGAACCACAATCCGGGCAACCCGAGCTGGGCCAACCGCGATCGATTTGTGCTTTCGAACGGCCATGCCTCGATGCTGCACTACTCGCTGCTGCACCTATCTGGCTACGATTTGCCGATTGATGAGCTGAAAAACTTCCGTCAATTGCACTCAAAAACCCCTGGCCACCCTGAATATGGCTATGCACCGGGCATCGAAACCACCACGGGTCCGTTGGGCCAAGGCATCGCAAATGCGGTTGGTATGGCGATTGGTGAGCGCACCTTGGGCGCGCAATTTAACCGCCCGGGCCACGATATCGTTGACCATTTCACCTACGTTTTCTTAGGCGATGGCTGCTTGATGGAAGGCATTTCGCACGAAGTCTGCTCGCTTGCCGGCACTTTGAAACTCGGCAAATTAATCGCGTTTTATGACGATAACGGCATCTCTATCGACGGTGAAGTGGAAGGCTGGTTTACCGATGACACGGTTGCCCGCTTTAAATCCTACGGCTGGGATGTTATCGCGGATGTAGACGGACACGACAGCGCCGCCTTGGTCGCAGCCGTCACTAAAGCGCAAGCAGCGAGCGATAAACCGACACTAATATGTTGTAAAACTACCATCGGTTTTGGTTCGCCCAATAAAGGCGGTAAAGAATCAAGCCACGGCGCGCCCTTAGGTGTAGACGAAATCAAGCTTGCGCGCGAACAACTCGGTTGGCC
Source organism: uncultured Granulosicoccaceae bacterium (assembly GCA_938035945.1). GTDB lineage: Bacteria > Pseudomonadota > Gammaproteobacteria > Granulosicoccales > Granulosicoccaceae > Granulosicoccus. The sequence continues at coordinate 13,868 of CALHOU010000034.1, read as the reverse complement.
GCACCCAGCCTTTAGCATCCCTGACGATATTGCATCGGCTTGGAATGCCAGAGACGTAGGTGCACAGAAAGAACAATCATGGCAGGAAAGCTTTAGCGCTTATCAGTCAGCGCACCCCGAACTCGCCGCTGAATTTGAGCGCCGCATAAACGGTGAGCTACCGGCGAACTGGGCAGCACATGCCGATGCGTTTATCGCAGAGGTTGATAGGAAAGCTGAAAAGATAGCGTCACGCAAAGCTTCTCAAAATGCACTCAATGGTTTAGGCCCTGTATTACCTGAATTGCTTGGTGGTTCGGCCGACTTAGCCGGTTCTAACTTAACCATTTGGGACCAAAGCAAAGGCATTCAAGATCATGCCGACGGTAACTACATTTTCTATGGTGTACGTGAATTTGGTATGACCGCGATTATCAACGGCCTATCTTTGTATGGTGGTTTTAAGCCATACGGTGCAACCTTTTTGATGTTCTCTGAATACGCGCGTAATGCTTTAAGAATGGCGGCGTTGATGAAAATTCCTAACATACAAGTGTTCACTCACGACTCTATCGGTTTGGGTGAAGATGGCCCAACTCACCAGCCTGTAGAGCAAACGGCTACTTTGCGATTAATGCCTAATATGGCTGTTTGGCGCCCATGTGATGCTGTTGAATCAGCAGTGGCTTGGCGTGTTGCGGTGGAGCGAACAACAGGTCCAACCAGTTTGATTTTTTCTCGCCAAGGTTTAGCGCCGCAAACGCGTAACGCTGATCAAATTAAGGCGATCGCGAAGGGTGCATACATATTGAAAGACACTGATGGCGCACCGGATGCCATCATCATTGCAACCGGTTCTGAAGTGCAATTGGCAATGGATGCAGCAGAGCTCTTAAACGGTTCAGGGGTTAAAGCGCGTGTTGTTTCCATGCCATCAACCGATGCCTTTGATGCGCAAGATACAAGTTATCAAGAATTGGTATTACCATCAAACGTAACCGCACGCGTAGCTGTAGAGGCGGGCATTAGCGACTTGTGGCGTAAATATGTTGGCCTAAAAGGCGACGTCATGGGCATCGATACCTTTGGCGAATCCGGGCCGGCAAGTGATGTGTTCGCACATTTTGGTTTCACGGCTGAAAACTTGGCTGCCAAGGTCAAAGCCACATTGACCTAAACCGTGTAAGCGCAAGCTTGGCGCGCACAACACACCGAATAACGGCTCGCCTTGGCGGGCCGTTTTTACATCCGCTGCTGTCAACACCCCTAGCCATTTTACTGAACGCCCGTCCACGCTCCTTGTCAGCTTAACTACACTTTTTCCTACATTTCTGTAGTAAAGTTACATCCATCAATCGAGTCATCCGCCGCGCGCCTCAAAAAGGCAATTGCGGCACCTAACAACTTCTGGAGCAGCACACGTGGCAGTCAAGGTAGCAATCAATGGTTTTGGTCGAATTGGCAGAAACATCCTTCGCGCTATTTTCGAGCAGAACTTAACCGACAAATTCGACATCGTTGCCATTAACGATTTGGGTAGCGTTGAAACCAATGCACACTTGCTGCAATACGACACAGCTCATGGTCGTTTTAACCAGGAAGTCACCGTTGAAGGTGAAGACATTGTTGTTGGTAAAGATAAATTCAAGGTGTTCGCAGAACGCGATCCATCAAAACTGCCGTGGAAAGAGCTCGGTGTTGATGTGGTGTTTGAATGCACTGGTGTGTTCCGTTCAAAAGAAAAGTGTGCGCCACACATTGCCGCTGGTGCGAAGAAGGTTATCGTTTCAGCGCCAGCAAAAGGTGATATCGATGCAACAGTTGTATTCGGTGTTAATGAAGGGACATTGAAGTCAAGTGATACCGTCATATCTAATGCATCCTGTACCACCAACTGCCTGGCACCGCTGGCCAAAGCTTTAAACGATACGGTTGGTATTGAAAGCGGCATCATGACCACGATTCATGCTTATACCAACGATCAAGTGCTTACCGACGTTTATCACAAAGACTTACGCCGAGCACGCTCCGCAACCATGTCAATGATCCCAACGACCACAGGTGCGGCCGTTGCGGTTGGATTGGTATTGCCTGAGATGGTTGGCAAATTAGATGGTTTTGCCATGCGTGTGCCAACCATAAATGTATCTATTGTCGATTTAAGTTTTCAAGCGGGGCGCGACACAACGGTTGAAGAAATCAACAGCATTATGGAAAAAGCAGCTGATGGAAAAATCATTGGATATAACGCCAAACCGTTGGTATCCATCGACTTCAATCACACCAGCACATCATCTAACTTCGATGCCGACCTGACCCGCGTGATGAACGGCAATCTGGTCAAAGTTTGCTCGTGGTACGACAACGAGTGGGGCTTCTCTTGCAGAATGCTCGATACGGCACAAGCCTTAATGGACGCAAAATAGGCTTATATATCAGTCTTATCCGCACTATAAACAGCGTATAATGTGATATTCAAGATCAATTGGACTATCACATGAAGTTGTTGACTGAGCTACCATTGTCTGGGCAACGCGTTCTTATTCGTCAGGATTTGAACGTGCCGCTCGACAGTGGCGAAATCACGTCCGACAAACGCATTCGTGCATCCCTACCAACATTGCAATACGCGGTTGAAGCTGGTGCAAAGGTTATGGTTATGTCGCACCTTGCACGGCCCAAAGAAGGTAAGCCGGATAAGGCCGCTTCACTTGCACCGATTGCCAAGCGCTTAGGCGAATTGCTCGATCAGCCAGTACGTTTAATTACCGATTACTTAGAAACACCGCCTGAAGTAGAAGACGGTGAAGTGGTACTGCTTGAAAACGTGCGCTTTAACGTTGGTGAAAAAGACGATGCTGAAGAGCTTTGCAAACAATACGCAAGTCTTTGCGATGTGTATGCAATGGATGCGTTTGGTACGGCGCATCGAATGCAAGCCTCTACACATGGTGTTGGTATGCATGCACCAGTTGCATGTGCAGGTCCTTTATTGGCAAAAGAACTCGATGCTTTGGGTTCAGCTTTAGAAAAGCCCAAGCGTCCGTTGGTGGCCATTGTTGGTGGCTCTAAAGTGTCCACCAAACTCACCGTGCTTGAAACCCTGTCTGAGAAAGTTGATCAACTGATTGTGGGTGGTGGTATCGCGAATACCTTTATTGCGGCCAATGGCCATTCAGTTGGCGATTCTTTATATGAGCCTGATCTCATCGACAATGCAACGGCGTTAATGAGCAAAGCCAGAGAACGCGATGCCGCGATTCCTGTGCCGATCGATGTGGTGTGTGCCGAGCAACTAAAGCCAGGTGCAGAAACCCATATCCGGGCAACTGCCGACATCAAAAAAGATGACATGGTGTTGGATATTGGCCCTGAAACCGCCGAGCAATACGCTCAGATCATTAGAGATGCGGGCACGGTCGTATGGAATGGGCCGGTTGGCGTATTCGAGATTGATGTGTTCGGCAACGGTACAAAAGTGTTGTCTGAGGCCATTGCTGAATCCTCAGCGTTTTCCATCGCGGGCGGTGGCGATACGTTGGCGGCGGTTGATAAATATGGCATTGAAGACAAAGTGTCCTATATCTCGACCGGTGGTGGTGCATTTCTGGAATTTCTGGAAGGCAAAGTGTTGCCAGCCGTTGCAATGCTTAATAGCCGCGACTAACCGGTTTCGACTACAATTAGCTGATCTGTTGAGTAACGACAAGATCAGTTAATGAGCGACAAACCCACGTTAAACCAGCAGCTCAAAGGGCTGCTAGCCAAATGCGCCACTGGTGACGAGTCGGCTTTGTCCGAGCTGTACCATCTCACGGCGCCAAATCTTTTAGCTGTGCAGGTGCGTATTCTGGGCATGAACTCCATGGCCGAACGAGCCCTGCACGACACCTATTTGAGGATTTGGCTCAAAGCACCCGACTACACCGAATCCATGGGTGAACCCGTTCCATGGCTAACAAGTATTGCGCGCAACCACGCTCTGAATCTAAAACGTGCACGTCGCGATACTGATAATCCGGAAAATGTCATGGATGAAACCGCTGAGATAAACGCCGAATTTACCGATCTCGGTTTTCTTGCAAACTATGAAGACGCTGCGGGTGTGAATGCGGTGCTTGATGAAATGGGTACGCATGCCAGCGATAGCATTGTTCGCGCTTACTTGGATGGTTGGTCATTAGAAGAGCTAAGTGAAAGTTACAATATCCCCAAGGATAGCCTGCATGATTCTATTCATGAAGGGATGCGTGCTTTAGGGAGCGCATCATGATCCACAGTGATGATAAAGAATGGTGGATTAACCATTCAGGCGACTACGTGCTTGGCTTAATGTCGAACGCCGATAGGCTGGTATTCGAACGCATCATGCACGTGGAGCCGGATGTGCAAAAGTTGGTGGTGCAGTGGCGTGAGAAATTACAACCCTTGTCAGGTGCATTACCGCCAATCGAACCACCCGATCACATCTTACCGTCTCTTATAAACAGTTTGCCGGCTGTGCCAGAAAAGCTATTTGCGGCAAAAACAGCTTCATCCGAAGCGGTTGCAGCATCTGTGGGCACAGCAGCGAAAAAGCTCAGTAATGAGCAAACGCAACAAGCCGATAAGCGCGCGGGTGTATTAGCCGATGGCACAGCGTTTATGCGCATGATTGATGAGAAGCGAAAAAGTGCGGACGGCTGGCGCAGTTTTGCAGGTGTAGCGTCAGTTGCCTGCATAGGTATGGGCATGCTGGGTTGGATGGGCTTTAAAGCGAACGAAGCTAAAGAAGTTTCGCATCAATACGATGCAATAAGCATTGTCGAAAGTGCTAGTGCACAGCCTTTATGGGTTGTTGATTCCTCATCCGCCAATAAAACATTGCGCATAACATCGCTTGGAAATGTTGATGCTGAAGACGGCAAAGTGTATGAGTTATGGATGCAAAAACCGGATGACGGTGGTGTTGTATCAATGGGTTTGTTGCCCACAGATGCCAATGCATCGATGCAAATCAAAGCGCGAAAGTTTGATGGTAGTGCCACAGGTTTTAACGTTAGCCTGGAAGATGAGGGTGGTTCGCCAGAACCTGTGCCAGTGGGACCGGTTATGTATAAAGGCTTGCTAAACAGATTGTCTTACTAGCGTATTCGCTTATTCGAACGGGTTAGCATCGACTAACCCGTGTTTGAAAGTGGCAACTTGCGCCGATGTTTTACAATTCATTGTCGGTACATAAAGTACCGCTAAACCTTGATCAATGTATCGAAGCATTGGTTTAGTTGCGTAACAATACTACTGCCACTGTGATCGGATTTCTGATGGGCCAGGCGACGAAAACGCTAAAGCTTACGCAGCTTGCTCAGAAAAAACTGCTCGTAACATCTTATCTGTAAACGCAATCGAGGCTTCAATGGTAACTTCGTTACCCAAATCAATCGCTTATCGACATAAATTATGAGTGAAATGGATTCAGAATTGCACATAAAAGGGTATCAATCACAAGCATGCTGGAACAGAACAGCCTTATAATGCGCGCCTGCCGGCCGATCTAGGGCTTGACCTGTTGTACTTAAAGAGGAATTTATTCAATGACTGACATCGAATCGCTATTGGGCGCTGAAGCCGAATCGCTGCTTGGACACACTTGTAAAGGCATTCCGAAAGAGCTGGTACACACACCTGGCCCTGATTTTGTCGATCGTGTTATCGCACCCAGTGATCGCGGTCCAGGCACCATGCGCGCGATGCAGCAAATTTTTAATTCAGGTCGTTTAGGTGGTACAGGTTATGTGTCGATGCTGCCGGTTGATCAGGGCATTGAGCATTCAGCGGGTGCATCGTTTGCGCCTAACCCCATTTACTTCGACCCAGCCAACATTGTTGAGCTAGCGATTGAAGGTGGATGTAACTGCGTTGCATCAACGCTGGGCGTACTCGGTTCTGTTTCACGTCAATACGCGCACCGTATTCCGTTTATGGTGAAGTTGAATCACAACGAAACTCTGACGCTTCCAGCTATCTATGAACAAACCTTGTTCGCACAAGTTGAACAAGCGTTTGACTTAGGTGCATTGGCTGTGGGCGCAACGATTTATTTCGGGTCGCCCGAATCACGTCAGCAAATCACTGAAATCTCCGAAGCGTTTTACCGTGCACACCAGTTAGGAATGGTGACGGTGCTTTGGGCGTATTTAAGAAATCCGGCGTATAAAAAAGACGGTGTTGATTATCACGTGTCTTCAGATTTAACCAGTCAGGCAAACCATATTGCATCAACCATCCAAGCGGACATCGTTAAGCAAAAGCAAGCTGAGAACAACAACGGTTATACCAACATTGGATTTGGTAACACGCACGATAAAGTGTATTCAGAATTAACGACTGATCACCCGGTTGACTTGGTGCGTTATCAAGTTGCGAACTGCTATATGGGCCGCGCTGGATTGATTAATTCTGGTGGTGGCTCGGGTGATAACGATTTAGCACAAGCGGTGCGCACGGCGGTAATCAATAAGCGCGCTGGTGGCATGGGATTGATCTCGGGTCGTAAAGCCTTCCAAAAGCCGATGGCTGAAGGTGCTGAACTATTACATGCGATTCAAGACGTTTATTTGGATAGTAAAGTCACTATCGCTTAAGCAGTAAGCCTGTCAATCGCTTCTTGGTATCTTGCCAGGCTGCCTTCAATCACTGACTCGGGCAATGTTGGGCCCGGGTCGGTTTTATCCCAATCCAGAGTTTCTAAGTAGTCGCGAACAAACTGTTTATCAAAGCTTGCAGGGCTAGAGCCAGGCACCCATGTGCTCGCTTCCCAAAAGCGCGATGAATCAGGCGTAAGGATTTCATCCATCAGTGTCAGTTTGCCAGCCTCATCGAGACCAAATTCGAATTTGGTATCGGCAATGATGATTCCACGGTCGGCTGCGTACATAGCGGCTGAGTTATACAAACCCATACTGACCGACTTTACTTGCTCGGCCAAGTCCTCGCCGATGGTATCGACCACTTGTGCAAAATCAATGTTCTCATCATGATCGCCAAGCTCAGCTTTGGTTGCCGGGGTAAACAGCACTTCAGGTAACTTATCGGCTTGTTGTAATCCTTCAGGTAGTTCCAGGCCGCAAACCGCGCCGGTGTTTTGATAGTCCTTCCAACCAGAGCCGATTAAATAACCACGAACCACCGCTTCAATAGGCAGCGGCTTTAACTTCTTTACGATCATGCTGCGACCTTCAGCCTGTGCTCGCTCGGCCGCATCGGGAAGCACGTCTTCGAGCTTTAAATCGCTTAGGTGATTTGGAATAACATCGCTCATTTTGTCGAACCAGAACATCGCCAATTCGGTGAGCAGCTTGCCTTTGCCTGGAATCACGTTTGGCATGATCACATCAAACGCAGAGACGCGGTCGGTGGCGATAATGAGCCAATGTTCTTCGTCGATTTGGTATATATCGCGTACTTTGCCACGATAGTGCAGGGGCAGGGAGGTCAAACTGGAGGTGTGCAGGCCGTCAGAGTTCATGTCCACTTAAATAATTTGCTGATTGGCGAAAAGATTCCGCATGCCCTCAAGTATACTTAAACACCTGAGAATACAGGCGAAAAACATCCATGTCGGAACGTCAAACCGGTGCAGTGCAAGTGGGAATTTTGATGGGCAGCGACAGCGACTGGCCGACCATGCGCCACGCCGTGGAAATCCTGGAGTCACTCGGTGTGGAGATAGAAACCCAAGTGGTTTCTGCGCACCGCATGCCCGATGAGATGTTTCGCTACGCCGAATCAGCTCAGGAGCGCGGCTTGGCTTGCATCATTGCAGGTGCAGGTGGCGCCGCACACTTGCCCGGTATGTTGGCCGCCAAAACCACCGTGCCGGTGTTAGGTGTGCCGGTGGCATCCAAGCACTTAAGTGGCCAAGACTCTCTCTATTCGATTGTGCAAATGCCGCGTGGCATACCCGTGGCGACGTTCGCCATTGGCGATGCGGGTGCGGCCAACGCAGGCCTATTTGCTGCCGCCATGATTGCGCAAACCGATACGGCGGTATTGGCAAAGCTACAAGCGTTTCGCGAAGCGCAAACCAATAAAGCCAAAGCCATGCAGTTACCTCCAAAGCAATCGTAGAGCTCACACCTATGAATCAACTCGATGCGCTTTTACCAGGAGCTACCGTTGGGGTAATTGGTGGTGGTCAATTGGGCCGCTACTTTGTTCTAGCCGCACGCAGGCTTGGATTTGTCACTTGGGTTCTCGACCCGGATGCAAACGCGCCGGCAATGCAAATCTGTGAGCACGCACTGGTTGGAGCTTATGATGATAGTGATGCTTTAAAACAACTGGCGCAGGCTTGTGATGCTGTGACCATTGAATTTGAAAACGTTCCCGCTTCAAGTCTGGAACTGATCGCTTCGAGCACCCGAATTGCACCCCCTGTTCGAGCAGTCACCATCGCGCAAGATCGCGATGCTGAAAAAAGCCATGCGCGTGAATTAGGCTTGGATACGGCGCCATATGCTGTTATTACAGCCTCAAATGACATAGACGATGCATTAAACGCTGTTCAATTACCGGCGATTTTAAAAACCACACGACTCGGCTATGACGGTAAAGGTCAGCAAACCTGTCATTCAAAAGAGGATCTCGTCACCGCGTTTGATGCACTCGGCGGCGTAGCTTGCGTGTTAGAACAACGCATTGATTTAAAAGCCGAGGTGTCGGTTGTCCTGGCTCGCGGTGCTGATGGGCGTTCGGTTTGTTTTCCGGTGGCGCAAAATGTTCACACTAACGGCATACTCGATACCAGTGTGGTACCGGCCAACACCGATAAGGCGCTGTGCGATTCAGCGCAACACTTGGCAATCAAATTTGCCGATGGTTTGGACTACGTTGGTGTATTAGCGATTGAATTTTTCGTCACCCAAGATGATCAACTATTGTTTAACGAAATGGCGCCAAGACCACACAACAGTGGGCACTACACTTTGGATGCAACCGTGACTTGCCAGTTCGAACAACAACTTCGGGCATTATGCGCAATGCCCTTAGGTTCCGTGCAATTGTTATCACCTGTGTGCATGCTGAACGTATTAGGCGACAGTTGGCCAAACCATGGTGAACCAAATTGGCCAAGCGTCTTCGAAGAAGAAAACGCGCACCTGCATTTATATGGCAAAGCCGCTGCACGCCCCGGGCGTAAAATGGGCCATATAAACTGCCTGGGCGAAGATGCTGATGCTGCTCTGGCTACAGCTCAAAAATTACGTGCCTGTTTGCAGCCGTAGGCTCGCGGACTATTGACGCAGTGGCGTGACGCAGGCGTCAAGTTAGGTGCTGCGCGTAACGTAACTGTTCAAATTTCTTCCAAACCACGAAAACTTCAACCTAAACGTTTTTGTCAGTGCACGGCAACGCGGCCGTAATCTTGAATAAAAACAAGGGTTTCTGGCCTTTTTAAGTGTATCTGTGACATTTCGGTGACAGTTAGTTACCACTTGGCCCAGTTTTCGCAATTCACACCCGTAGAAATAGTCAGCTTTACGGACACAGATACAAAAATGAGCATTGCCCACCGTCATACAAACACAAACGACGAGACGTCATTCATCCCGGTCGCCGTTGAGTCGTTAACGCTGCAGAGCAAGGCACTGGCAACAGTGGCTAGTTGCCTTGGTTCTGAACTTGATGACGCTGTGAAGCTCATTCTTGGATGTAAAGGCCGCGTGATCATCACTGGCATGGGAAAGTCCGGTATTGTTGGCAAGAAGATCGCCGCCACTTTTGCATCAACGGGTACGCCAAGTTTTTATGTCCATCCTGGCGAAGCCATTCATGGCGACTTAGGCATGATCACCGCTGATGATTTGGTTGTGATCATTTCATACAGTGGTGAGACCGAAGAAGTCGTGAAGCTTATGCCTTCACTGAAATACTTCGGTAATCGCATCATCGGTATCGTCGGTGCCAGCGATACAACGCTGGGCCGTCAAGCTGATGTTGTGTTGCGTGCTGACATTGAACGTGAAGTTTGCCCAAACAATTTAGCACCAACAACATCTGCTCTAGCGATCATGGCATTGGGTGATGCGTTGGCTGTGTGCTTAATCAAAGCACGTGATTTCAAACCATCAGACTTTGCTCAATTCCACCCTGGTGGTATGTTGGGTCGGCGTTTGTTATCACGCGTTGGTGATGTGATGATCACGGACAACCTGCCTTTAATTAGCTCACAAGAAACCGTCCGCGAAGCGATCTTCTGTATGACATCGGGTCGACTTGGTTTGGCGATTATTGTTGACGGTAATCGTTTGCTTGGCATATTGACTGACGGTGACTTACGCCGTGCTCTCATCATGGACCCGACCATGATGGATAAAAAAGTAAAAGAATTCATGACACCAGTACCGGTGACCATCTCTGCAAACGCGATGGTGTCCGATGCTGAAATTCTCATGCGTAAATACAAGATTCGCGCACTCGTGGTTACTGATGCACGAGAATCTGCTCAGGACGAAGTGGTTGGTCTGCTAGAAATTTTCGCGGACAACAAGTAATAAAGCGCTTTTGCGTGCCGCATTGCATGCATCTTGCTCCTGAATAACCATGGAATTAACGCAACTTAAGGTTTTGGCGCTGCCGTTTGTCTTGCTCACATTGGTGGGCTGTGCAACTGCGTCGAAAAATCCAAGTTCTGACAAAGTGCAACCTGCGCAAAGTGCCGGTGTGATTGGCGAAGCTGTGCCCGGTGCGCTGGTGCAATTGCCTGTGGGCAATTCGCTTGGTATGGACTCGATCATTGTTGATAGAACCTATTTCGCGGCCAGTGGTCGTGAATGCCGTCGCTTGCGCAATTCATCCGGTATGCCGATTCAACGTGTTGCCTGCAAAGGTAAAGACGGTGTGTGGCGTTTTGCTCGCGACTTGGCATCAACCACATCAACGCACTCAGCTGCAAATGGCAGCGCAGCAGCGGTTGAAGTCATGGAGCCTCTCGTTCCCAGTGCTGCATCCGATGTGGTTGTGGATGAAGCCGATGAGTACGCTGTTATTGTTCCGGTTGAATCTGAAGTGGCCATTGAACTCAACACAGTAGAAACCGTAAAAATGGAGCTGCTCGCCAACGAAACCTTGTGGAAATTTGCTAAACGCACCACAGGCAATGCGTTGAACTGGCAAGCCATTGCAACTCTTAACGGTATCACCGATGCCAAGACCTTGAAGTCGGGTTCGCTGTTAGATGTTCCAGCGTCGTTGGTAAAATAGGGTGATTGGGTATGTCAGACACTCATGTTAGTGAAGCACCCCGCATCCGCTTAAGCGATATCAGTACGGCCCTTTCAACGCAGTCACGCGTTATCTGGGCGCTAATTCTACGCGAAACCAAAACCCGTTACGGTGAGCACAAGCTTGGATTTTTATGGGCTGTACTTGAACCATTAATCATGGTTGCGGTGTTTGTTGGTATCTTCGCCAGTATCCGATCCGATTCACCCGGCGGTATGCCATTGGTGTTGTTTATGCTGGTAGGCATAGTGCCGTTCCATTTGTTTCGTGACACGATGGGGCAGATGCAAGGCGCTATCGCACAAAATAAAAGCCTGTTTGCGTTCCCCCAAGTCACAACCTTCGACGTTATCATCGCACGCGGTATTCTTGAAATATTATTGCTCAGCGGCGTGTTTATCATGTTGTTGGTCGGGATGGATATCGCCGGCTATTCGGTAAACATTGAAAGACCGCTTGGCGTATTAGCCGCTTGCGGATTACTGTCTTTAATCGGAATGGGCATGGGCTTCGCCTTTGCCAGTATCAGCCCGCTAGTGCCATCGATGCGGCAAATATCAGGTGCTGTGTTAGGCCGACCCTTATTTTTAGGTTCAGGGATATTCTTTATTGCTGATTCGGTACCGGGGCCAGTGCGTGAATACTTATTGTTGAATCCCTTAATGCACATTCTGGAGCTTTTACGATCCGCGTTCTTCTACGAATTTGAATCTGCCCATGGTGATTGGGGCTATGCAACGACTTGGTCTCTGTGTGTTTTCGCGTTTGGTTTATTGATTCATCAAGCAATGCGACGCAAGGCGATTGTAGGCATATGATCAGGCTTGTTAATGTCAGCAAACGCTACCGCACATCCTCTGGATTCCACACCGTATTAAACAATGTTGACGTGACGTTTCCAGTCGGAAAGTCGGTGGGTATTCTTGGTTTAAATGGTGCGGGCAAATCGACCTTGATTCGCATCATTGGCGATGCTGAACCACCTGATACGGGTCATGTAGAACGCACGGGTCGTGTGTCATGGCCGTTGGGCTATACCGGTGGTTTTCAAGGTAACTTAACGGCACGTGAAAACGCTCGCTTTGTTGCACGCATCTATGGCGAAAGCACAAAGTACATTGAAGAATTTACCCAAGAGTTCTCTGAATTAGGTGAATACTTTGACGAACCGCTAAGAGCTTATTCTGCTGGTATGCGCAGTCGTTTTGCGTTCTCGGTTAGCCTTGCTTGCAACTTCGATTACTACCTCGTTGACGAGGCCCTGGAAACTGGGGATGCGCGCTACAAGGAAAAATTTCGCTTGGCATTTGAAGAACGTCGCGCCACAGCGTCTGTCATTTTAGTGTCGCACAACGAACAAACCATCCGTCGTAACTGCGACATGGCCGCAATCCTGCATGATGGGGAGCTGACTCTCTATGATGAATTAAAGGATGCACTCCAGTTCTACAGCTATCTACAAACCCGAGCTGCCTAGGTTATGAACGCGATTCTTCGTAGTCTTCTGATTGTTGTTGGTATACCGACTTTACTGGCAACGATCTATTTTGGTTTGTTTGCCTCTGATGTGTATGTGTCAGAATCTCGCTTTGCAGTACGTTCTGCTAAGGCAGGTGGTTCTGTGTCTGGACTTGCAGCGATTTTGTCTTCACCGATGGTTTCTGGAGGCGGGCAAGATTCAAGTGTGGTGGCTGAGTATTCCGGCTCGCAAGACATGCTGCAGCGGGTAAAGGAAAAGATGAACATCACCGCGCACTTTAGTAGCCCTGATGTTGATATTCTTTCCAGGCTCGATAACGAGGCAACTCAGGAAGAGCTATTAAAGTACTTTAAAGAACATGTCATTCTCATGCGAGACACGACCAGTGATGTGCTAACCCTAAAGGTGCGTGCCTACGATCCACAAGTAGCGCAAGACCTTGCGAAACTGGTTATCGAACTCAATGAACAACTCGTCAACACTTTATCTTCACGAATTGAAGAGGATGCACTGCAGTCTGCGCGTGATGAAGTGGAATTGGCTAACAAGAAAGTGCATGCGGCCAGCTCGCAAATAACCCGCTTTCAAAACGAAAACGTGTCGTTAAACCCAGCCGTTGAATCAAGCGCCATGTTAAGTATGGTCGCAGGCCTAGAAGCAAGATTAATCGATGCACGGGCAACACTGAGTGAAAAGCGCGCTTACATGCGTGATACCTCGCCAGAGGTGGTGATGCTGAAAAACAAAGTCAACGCGCTTTCGCGTCAATTGCGCTTGGAGAAAGGACGAATTGTTGGCGGAGAAGGGCAGCAAATGAACAACTTGATAGAAAGTTATCAACCCTTGATGCTTGAGCAGGAAATGGCGCAACAACAATACGCCTCAGCGTTAACTTCGCTAGAGATTGCGCGGATTGAAGCCCAGCGCAAGAAGCAATACCTGATTACCTTTATTCAGCCGAATTTACCCGATCAGGCCTTGGAGCCGAAACGTTTCAATGAAATCCTGTCGGTGCTGCTGTTCTCTTTTCTGTTGTACCTGATCGGCGGGCTGATGTGGTCGGCGTTAAAAGATCATGTGGGTCTGTAGCGCTCAGCGCTGAATCTGTCGAAATCAACTTATCCACAGCGTGCGCGGCGCAAAT
>CALHOU010000033.1 GCA_938035945.1 uncultured Granulosicoccaceae bacterium | reverse complement strand
TTAGATGATCATGTGGCGTTGTACATCGATGTGCATAATCGCAAGCTGATCAATTCTGGTGTTATGCATCATCGCGGTAGGTAAGGGATTCCAGAGCAATGATGCAAGACTTAGCTATCCGCAGCGAAGTAAGCCAGTTTGGAATATTACTGATTAGTTCTCTTTCTTAATATCGACTTTCTACAGTCGATACTTGGCGTACTGAAATTACGTTAACGATTCTAAGCGAGTCAACGGTGTTGCATCCGTTGTACAGCACAGTTTTTTTTGTCTAAGTCATCGTACAAATTTCACACGCATAAATATTCATATTCAATTCAGATTGAACGCCTGTATAGAGGAGTAAAAAACGTATGAATATACTTTTAACTGACAAGCCAAAGAAAATAAACATAACCGCATTAGTAACTTAAGAACTTTCAGTCGGCATCACCTATTGGCTCGAAGCACCATAGTTATAAAAATGAATCCAAAAATACTAATTCTACAAAATTGTCACTATGACCATTTGGTATTCGGACAACGTTAATTGGCAATACTCGAGCGAAGCAGGAATGTTATCAATGTCACCCCGAATAACATCACGATAGAAAATTAGTTTAATAACAAAGTGATTGTTAATCGGGAATGACAATTAAAAATTAACAACAGGATATTTAATATATGAAAGTGCAAAGGCTGAAATACAGAAGTGTTATTGCCTTGCCCTTGTTGGCAATGAGTTCGCTAACGCTGGCAGAGTGGAATCCTCAACCGGGGTGGAAAGACAGTTATGAAGTAGGCGGTGTTTGCTACTGTGATAGTAATTTTGATCACAATATCGGTAGCAAAAGTGTCGATACTCCTTTAGGTAGAAAAAGCGTCGTTCAAATATGTTCTGATATTCGCGACAAACTAGGAATGGGTGCAAAGGAAGGTCGAATTCCTTACAACGATATTCAATGTGGTAATGGCCCAGCAAACGACGCTGCAGATGAAATTGGTTGCCCAGGTCGAGTGGATATGGGGTCGAGCGGGTGCGAAATTATAGGACCTAGTTGGGACATGCAAGCAATTTATGGCGTTGTTTCACAGCCAGAACCTGCACCAGAACCTGCACCAGAACCTGCACCAGAACCTGCACCAGAACCTACACCAGAACCGATGCAAGTCAATAGCGAAGAAGAAAACACGGTAATGAGCAGCACCTGCGCAGTTGTCACACTGGCGGGTGCCACCTATTCGGAAGCTAAGCAGCTATTCGAAACAACATGCCCGGGACAGCAAAGACGGGACTGCGATCCGGTTAACGCAAATCAGTGGATGTGTTCAACTGATAACATTAATGCAAGCACACCAGTGCCGGAGCCGACTGTTCAACCGGTAAGTACACCAGATGAACCGTCGCAACCCACCACTGCTACGCAAGACGCATGCAAGGCCGACGGCACGACGTTGCAGGCGGCTCGAGAGGCATTCTCTGTAAACTGCCCTGATACGAAACGTAGAGATTGTGATAAGTCTGAAAACGGAAAATGGACCTGCAGTTCTGAGGTTATTGGCGACTCAGCTCCTGACCTGTTTGTTGACAATTTGAATCCAATACCAGAAACAGAAACAGAAACAGAAACAGAAACAGAAACAGAAACAAGCATAGGTAAAGTAGACACTAATGATTTAGTGGTACTGCATTATGACAATTGCCCTGACCGTGATGATGGACATGCCTTAGCAGCCGGAAAAGCGGTAGTTGTAAAAACGGGTTTACAAAATATCCTTGTCGTTAACGGTACCTGTAGTGATCAATCTCGCAACGCGTACCAAAGTAGCAGCGAAGATGTTGCCCGAGCGGTATGGGGTAATCAATGGTTGGATGGCTACAACGATCTGGACTCGTCAATTCAAACATCTGCACAGCGTTGGTCGGAGACCCTGGCGAATGGTGGTGATGTGTGGATAGCTGAGGGCGGTCCATCAGATTTTACAGCTAAAGTGCTGCGAATCATAATCAGCCAATATCCTTCCTTGAATTTAAAGGGTATCCATGTTGTACAACACAGCACCGGTGATGCTTTTAACGAAGCGCAAACTAAGCCAGAGAACATGGAGCTCATAAAACAGAAGGCTGACTATATCCCCATTCCAAACGGCAATGGCGGTGGTAACGGTTCGGCTGGGCTGAGGAACAATTCATCGTTTTTTGTCGAAACGGCAAGACTAAGTGAGTTCTCTAATGAGTGGGAAGCGGCGTTTAATTATCTGGATCCCAATGAGCGATTGGATTTCAGTGATACGGTTGAGCTGCTTTACATGATAAACGATACCGCGACACAAACTGTTGATGATTTTGCCAGAAACTATCTACTCAACAACACGCCGTCAACGCTTGATGAAAATACTGAGCCGACTAATCCTTCGCCAACAACACCAACGCCAGTTCCAGCAACGGAACCGGAAACTAATGATGAGCCCACAACTGAACCTATCGAAAACGTGGATGTTAGCCCAACACCAACAGATGAAGAACAAACTGATCCTGCTGTTGGGACATCTGGTGAACTGGGTAAACTTGTGGACCATACCTATGTTAAGAATGAAGGTCCATTTAAGAACCCTTTAAAGGGTTGGAATTCTGGCTGGGATGGTGGCAATGACCATCCAGAATCCTCAGTTGGCTTCCAATATATTCCGTGGAAAGATTTCGAGCCTAGCAACAATCAATTCAATCGCGATGCGGTAGAAGCGATTATCGATAACGAAGGTAGCAAGAATCGTCATCTGATCTTAAGACTTTATTGTGATTGGCACGGTAACAATGCAGCATCAGACTGCCCTGAATGGATGTATACCGAAGCAAGTGTTGCCCGACTGCAGGGTTCTAATGGACGGTATATCACCGACTACAACGATGCGGAATATGTAGCCCAATCACAGGAAGCTATCGCAGCGCTTGCTGCTGAGTATGATGACGACCCCCGGATCTATGCGGTACAGATGGGTGTCATTGGTTATTGGGGTGAGTGGCATACATGGGGTTCCGATTTTAACGGTAACGATTATGCTATTACCGATGACACACAAACCGCCATCTTAAATGCCTACACGTCGAATTTCGATAATGCCAAGATCATGGCCCGATACCCGTGGAGAGAACCCACGCAATCGGCTAACGGCATTGGATTTCACAACGACTACTTTGTCGTAGACAATAGCCATAGTGAGAAATTTGACGAGGCCGTAAGCATCGGCAATCATTGGCAGCAAGCTCCAATTGGTGGCGAAGTTCCACCTAGAGGAGATGGCGAGGCAGCCACTGAAAGAAGCAATCTGTTTGAGGGAAACACAGGCGCGGACATTTTGGAAGCCGGACATTACTCGACCATGAAAGCAGGCGCTTATCGCGTCACACAGGGCCAAAGTGGATATGAAGGCTATATGCGACTACATAAAAAGATGGGCTATAACTATCAAATAGACTTGGCTCGATTTACTGAAATCGTAAATCGGTCCGGCAGTGTGCCTGTGGAGCTGATTGGAACTAATATCGGTGTGGCGCCAATGTATTTTGATTGGGATGTCCAATTTGCATTACTTGATAATACTAACACGGCGGTAGTGATACAAGACGTGGCCACAGATCTACAGTCAATATTGCCTGGCGCAATGTTTAACTTCTCTAGCGATTTATCCGTGGCTTCAATGTCTGCAGGCAAATACAAAGTGGCGGTTAGAATTATTCAACCAGGTGCTGATAGTGCAAAACAAGATGCGTGGAAGCTAGATGCTCGAAACACTTACATTTTGTTTTCGAACGATATAAATGTGATAGATGGAAAGTGGGTAAACAATCGCCTGTTGGGCGGTTGGTCTATCTTGGGTAGTGTAGAAGTAAAATAGTGTTTTAAAAATCAACTGTCGGGTCAAGGCAAAGCGTTGACCCGACAGTTTTGTATAGTTAGCCTTACCGGAACTTGCCCACCTGTGAGACAGTGAAACGGCTAAATTTCTAATGCCATTCGATGTTCTTGGCCATTTGGTCCTTCAAATATCGGGCCACTGTCTTTCATTCCAAACGCCCGATATACTCTAATCGCAGCCGTGTTTTCCGCATCTACTGCCAACTTCAGCAATGAGATGTCAATCCAGTTCATTTTCAATTCATCAATGGCGAGTCGAAATGCGCGGTGCCCAAAACCTTTTCCCTGCCAGGGCGTCGCAATCTTTAGACCGTGGATAGACGCAGTATTGGCCGATATTTTTTTAAACAGAGTGATACCAATGGGTTGGTTATCAAGTATAAAACACAATCCCATCACTTGATCTTTAGGGGCTAACTCCCAATCCTCAATCGATTCCCTAAACGACTTGCCAAGCACTTCCTGGTGTTTTGAGACCGTTAACTTTCCAAGAGCTTTAAATTGAGTGTCCGTAAGTTCGCTAATGTGTTTAACCACTAAGTCGTTACTCATGCTTACCACTCACGGGTCAGAATGCAAGGAATCAAACTCCATGCTCGCCAAGGCGAGGTCTTGAACACCCAAGCCAGTTAAATCGAGCACGGTGCGGCTGGCCAATGCAAATCGATTTGCCTCAACATGCTCTGCCAGCAATTCGCAAAACGAAATATCCGAATCCTCAACAACCGTCCCTTCGCGCACGGCGGCTCCAAATTCGCCATGATGCAAACACTGTGCGTGATTGTCTGTAGCGATGTAGTCCGCCATACCGATAACAGCTGGATCCAATTCTATCTTGCCCGGGCTATCGGCACCTACCGCTATGATATGCAAACGCTCTGGTACATCAGTAGACCGAATAATCGGTGCGGTCGCTGGCGTGGTAGTAACGACAACATCGCTGGCATGACAAAGCTCAGACACGGAATCAACAACTCGGCAAAGTAAACCGTCATTCATTAGTGTTTTACACAGGCTTTTGGCTTTGTCGTTTGCGCGACCGAAAAGCACAAGCTTACTGATACCGCAGTGCGCCGATATAATTTGCGCCTGAAGTAGTGCCTGAAGTAGTGCCTGTGTACCAGTGCCAACAATCCCTAAAGTAGAGTTTGGTTTAGCGGCTTTTGCGTGACAATCTCCAAACAGCTCGCCACCCTGGCCGTTAAATAATAACTGCATTGGCTCTGGCTGAGTGACTCGCCATTGAGCAAATGCGACTAAACCATCCCTTACTGCATCGATGGCTTTTGGAATGGATACAGCATCCTGAATAGCTTGCAATGACACGATATGCATAGTTACCCTACTTTGCTAATGGCGCATAGTACTTTTCAAGATGTGTTCGCATCGCCTGCAAGCCGTCTTTAAATACTTTGTCTCGGCCTAAGCCAATTCGAAAATGATCGTCGGGTGTATCAGCAACTTCAGAGCGATAGATCGAGGATGGTAATAGCAACACACCGCTCTGCTCTATAAGTTCCAAGCAAAACGATTCGGCATCACCTGGGCCCGTGTAGCGTGGGAACGCGACACAACCGCCTAGCGGTCTTGTCCATTCAACCAATCCGGGAAAATCTTCGAATAAGGTTTCGAGTAGTACTAGATTATTTGACATGATGCCATGATTGCGCGCAAGTATTTTTGTCCGTGCATTAAGCGCAATGATGGAAAGACGCTCAGAGGGAGCTGAATTGCAGATGGATAAATAGTGCTTATATCGCTCTAAACGTAATAACAACTCATCATCTTGTGTTGCAAGCCAACCAATACGCAAGCCTGGCAAACCGTAGGCTTTCGACATCACATTTAGCGATAAACCACGCTCATACACATCTGCGATTTGTGGCATTTGATCTGATGGGTCAAGTTCAACACCACGGTATACCTCGTCACTTAAGATATAAATACCGTGCTCCCTGCATAAAGCAATTAGCGCATCAAGCTCATCAAGGGGCATTAGCATGCCGGTTGGATTGTGCGGGAAGTTAAGTGATAGCAGTTTCGTATTCGGTTTTATAGCCGCACGTATGCCGTCTAAATCGATTCGCCAGGCGTGTTTGGTATTAGCCTGATAGATCATCGGTACACCCGTCACCTCGCATACCGACAACGGCACCGTCTCCGCACTTTGGTAATTAGGCGTGGGTACAATCACATGGTCATCCGCGCTTAGTAGCACTTTCGCCGTCATGTACAGACCTTCACCCGCACCGGCTAAGCACAGAATTTGTTTTGGCTCGATTTCATCGTAGGTGTCTGCGATCGCTTCGCGCAGATCAGGAGCGCCCCAAGTTTCCGTGTAGCCCAACCACAGGTCGTTTAACGACGGTGTATTGTCGTTCGGGTCTAAGGCCATGAGATCGTCAACAGACATACTTTCCAAGTCTGACGCGGTCATATGATGCTGGGCGGAAAACTCCCACTTCGAAAAGAAAACTTCGAGGCCGAAATCGCGCATAGGTTTTGGTCTACTCATGGCTGCATTCTACAACGCAGCACATTGGCGTACAGACAATTACGCTAAATTATGCCTTTTTTTCCAAGCTAATACGGTTTTTGTCAAGGCAGACTGTCCAGCTGCGCATCAAGTGCATTAACCAAGGCATCGGCCGACATCTCATCAGTTTGTATTGTGCTCAGTAATGCAGGCGGCGATACCGTGTAGTCATACTGTTGCAGGCTGTTGTCTGTGATTACATACAGGATCTCGTTGAATGC
>CALHOU010000032.1 GCA_938035945.1 uncultured Granulosicoccaceae bacterium | reverse complement strand
GTGTTGTGCATCTGTGGTGCAATCATGGGCGGTGGGTCTAGCACATCAATCGCCCAGCACATGAACCCATACTCATCAATCCGCGTTTGGCGTTCCATCGGAATTTCATTTGCAAAATTCTTAACCAATCCATCTGGCCCTTCTTCGGCGACAAGTTCCTCGTACCATTGCTTTAAATCACCTTCAACGCCATCTAATTGCTCTTGCAGATACTGACATCCTTCAGGACTTAACGGCAGGATAGAACCGAATCGTTTTGATTTAGCGATTGATACCAGCCGTGCCACGATGGCGTCGTAGGGGTAAAGAGTTTGACTGGCGCTGTGTTCGATAACGCGCGTGACGTCGTCTGTGGTTCCAAACGGGCGTACCTCGACCCAGCGGCCGGGCTCAACATTGGTTACTTCCAGAAAGCTCAGCTCTGAGTTATTCAGCGCATTCAAGTACCGGCGTCCATGTGGACCTTCTCTCCAACCACGTTTTTGCAAGTAATCATCGATGGGGGTTTCGTCTTCATTATCCCAACTCGATATCGCCATCATTTCCATGATAAATCCGAATGCCATTTCCCCATAAGGGCCACCTTGGAGCCGTATTTCGATCATGTCTGCGTCTTCGCCCAATTGTGCTGCAATGGGCTGCACATATTGATAGGACAACTCACCAATCAGCGGTCCCCATCGAGGCGATTTTTCCATGTAGTCGAATAGATGCCGTCTGGCTTTCTCGCGCTCTTTTTGTTGTTTACTTGCCGACATATTGAATGAGATTGTTTCGTTAACAAAGTAATGTCATGAGAGCACTAAAAGGTATTGACAATCAATCGTTAATCTCCAAAAACCTCATACATGAGACGGATTTCGGTGCCTTGCAGCTCTTACGCAATACCGTTAAATGCGCTCATCGGTGCTGATGCAGAATTATAAAAAGCTCAGTGTTCATTAGGAATGCAAAATCATATAATGCCTGCTTCCAAACTTGCGGCCATGGAAGCGCCAAGTTCCTCGCATTGCGTTATAAATTTCACGTTAAATTTTCCCCGGCAAATCAAGGGTTCCTGAACCAGGCGCCAACGCAATCCTGTTGTAATACTTTCAATCGCCCGTTTTGTACCTGTGCCATCGTTACCAGCACGAACATAAAATGTAAAGGGAAGACCTTCGGTGTGCTCAATGCAATTATAGTAGCAACGATCAAACACGTCTTTGATTAATCCCGCCATATAGCCAAGGTTTTCTGTGGTTCCAATAATGATTGCTTGAGCAGATTTAATATCATCAGCTCGCGTGTCCAAAGGTGCGAGGTATTTAACATCAACACTTTCTATGTCGTTGTGATTGGCGCCTTTTAACAATCCATCCAGCATCCGCTGTGTGTTCTCAGACGGTGCATGCGCGATAACCAGTAGTTTTTTTCTGCTGCTCATAGTGAGGTTAGGAATAGCCTGCCTTAATGCATAGGTTATTATAGGCTTGCGTTAGTCTTTGTTTGGCTAATTCGATATTTTGGAATTATTTAATAGCTATGTCTGAAAATGCCATTCAAGCAGTGCCGATCATAAGCTCGGCGCGTTATCCCGAACGAATTGTGTGCTTAACCGAGGAAAGTACGGAAACCTTGTATTTGCTCGGTGAGCAGGAGCGAATCGTGGGGATTTCGGGATTTACTGTTCGCCCGCCTGAGGCGCGTCGCGAGAAGCCAAAAGTATCTGCATTCACCTCGGCCAAAACCGATCGCATCATGGATTTAAAACCTGATTTGGTGATTGGATTTTCTGACCTGCAAGCCGACATTGCCGCAGAGCTCATTCGACTCGGTGCAAACGTGTTGGTGATGAACCATCGGTCGGTGCAAGAGATACTGGATATGATTCTTGGGCTATCAAATTTGGTTGGTGCGCATGAACGCGGCCAAGCACTGGTTCATGAATACATCGAACGGTTAAGTTTGGTTTCGGAACAAGCTAAACAATTACCGCGTAGACCGCGCGTTTATTTTGAAGAATGGGATGAGCCTATGATCTCAGCCATTCGCTGGGTGTCGGAATTGATTGGATACGCCGGTGGAGTAGATTGCTTTGCGCACTTGGGTTTAATGCCTCATGGCAAAGACCGCATTATCGCTAATTCACAGGACGTTATTGATGCAAACCCAGATCTTATTATCGGGTCGTGGTGTGGTAAAAAATTTCGGCCAGAGAAAGTGTGTGCCAGGCCAGGTTGGGACACAATAACGGCTGTAAAGACAAACAACTTGTTTGAAATCAAGTCGCCGTTTATTTTACAACCTGGCCCTGCTGCGTTAACTGATGGCTTGGAGCAGCTTCAGCAAATCATCCATGATGTTGCGCAGCAATAATGGTTATCTAATCTATTTATCTGACTAAAAAGCCATCGGATGTCGATGAAAGTATCAGCACAGAGTTGCCGACCTGTACAAGACGCGTTACGGATCGCGTTCCTGAAAATAGTGGCGTTTCAATGTTGCCTGCAGGTATTATTCCGGCAGCAATTTCATGCACACCGTCATCGATTAATTCACATTGAATAATCACCTGATTAAAAACATCACCATCACTTAGAGCTGACATTAAGATATCGACTGTTGCGCCTTCTTCGCCGGAATTAGTCCAAGTGATGGTTGAGCCGGAGAATGTAAATTCAATAGTATTAGCAGTTGGCATATTTAAATTAGAAGCTGCTGGGAATCCGCCAGCTTCACCGGGGATATTCACGACCAATCCATTGGGCATAGGTCCCGCAACCGGTACATCATCTTCAGTTTGATAGGCGGTAAATCCAAATATCAAACGCTTTAACAGACTCGCGTAGGTACCAGCAGCTGATGTAACAGTGATCACTTCACCGGCACCAACCGTTTGTGGCACAAAAGGTAGATTATCTAGATCCACGTCGTCCGTATCGCCAGGTCCAAATAGTGGGTTCTCTGCGTTGAGTGCTTTGCACGAGTCCGGTACGCTTCGAATGTATTCCTGATCAAGTGCTGAAACAGGAAACGGAGTCGGACTGATAAAAAAACTTGCGCTCCAATCGGTAGCGTCGTCAATTGAATCGTAACTCGCGCTTACATTGCCGAAGGCAGTCGCATTGCCACCGGAGACAACAGGTGTGTCGGTGTTTTGGGGTGGATTGGTGACTGTGGGCGGGGTGGTGCTTGGGAGTGCGTCGGTGTTTGGATCTGACCCATTCGGAATGGGCGGATTCTCATCATCAAGTAAGGGTGTGTTAGGTGTAAGGTCAGTAGGCACACTTGTACTGTTGTCAGAACCACTGCTTGAGCATGCGCTGAGCAAAACTGCAAATGAAATGAAAATGAGAGAGACGAGGTGGTTTTTCATGTGGCTTCATTCCAAGCGAAAAAATAGAGTTTCCATGCTAGATAACATGGAAGACTAGATCAATCAAACAGGGTGATTAAGCGCTTTGGATTACTGCTAAAGCTTAGGGGCATTTTTTGTGAGGTGCATCTCATTGGTTGTTTGACACGGTGTCGTTAAGGACCAAAATATTCTCTGCTCTTATACCCGATAGAACAATCGTGTAAACGTTAGCACCTTTAAAGCTGACGGCGGTGTTAGGAAATCTGTTTTCACTGTCAGCTAATTCATAGTCACCGGCTGCAATTTCTATATAGGCTGTGATTGGTGAATTAAGCGATAGTGGCCCGAGAGTCGCGTTTTGTCCGCCCGGGTTGGCTCCCGCAGATTGCAATTGCATTTGTGCAGAGGCGCTTGCATCACGTAGATCATTGATTTGCACAATGCGCACTTTAGCTAGCATTGGGTCAGAGGTTGTAGTCTCTGTATCCAATGCGAGCACTGTGAGTTGCCCATTGAGTTGGAATGCAAATAGGGTAGTGACGCTTGCGTTGGCCGCATTAAAAGTATCGTATGTCACTAAAGCTTGGCCCACGTTGTTGTTATCAACAATGATCAAACTTGATTCGTTACTTGTTAATTCAGCGGGTGCGGATTGAGTGCCTGGAGCGATACCTGCGGCATTAAATAAAACAAGCTCCGGTTCAACGCTTGTATCAAAGGCGTTAAGGTTTAATGAGCTTGTGTTTACCAAAGTCAACAGAGGAGCTGTGTTGTTGCCGGATGCCGAGTTGTTTGTGAATCGCCCGGTATCGGTACCAATAAATTGGTTTGATTCCAAGGCTGGTGAGTTTTGTCCGCCTGCGTCGGTTTGCATGTCACCTTCAGTGGGTGGTAAATCGCCACCGGTTGTTGCGGTATCACCAGCGGTTGTTCCAACATCGTCGCCTCCAGTATCGCCACCGGTATTTCCGTCGACTGATTCTGTTGGGGTTTGCTCTGGCGCTACCGACATGTCAGTTGTTGGAGCACCTGCAACAGATTCAATGGGTACTATCTCATCAGGGCCGCCCGTGCCGAAAATGCCGCCATCGCATCCAGCCAATAGCAACGCGCAGGCAAGAGCTAATGATCTAAGCGTCATGGCTTTTATTATTTTATTTATCATCGGCATTTTCATCTTCAATTGCCTCTTCGATCAGGTAAACACCTAATCCCGTTCTATAGCGTCCAGTGCCTTGTGCTTCCGGGTTCCTGGTACGATCATGCTGTGATAATTCACCATCGAGTTCTTGTAACAGAGCAAGGGCTTTTTTAGAACTTAACTTGCGGAAAGCTTCGACTGCTTCTGCGCCAACATCGTCGTAATGAACACTTAGTTGTAAACGCGTTGGACCTTCGCCACTGACGTTGTGATCAAGTGTGGTTAACAGATCTCGTGCGCTGGTTGCGAACAGTTCGAGCATGGCTTCTTCGCTTTCATGCGGTACATAACCTTTGGCGGCTAGTGAGATTTCGTTGTCCTTTTCAATCACGGTGCCCACGCGGGTAAGTTCATCCAAAACAGCGCGGGCAGGGACATCACCACCGTAACGCTTAACGAGTTGGTTAAAGCCGCTGTTTGCGTCACCGTAAGTGAGGACTAGGGGTTCGCCAGCTGCTGAATTAAATTCAGCATCTTGCAACCAACCGGTGACAACCCGCATGGCGCGGTTGTGTTTAGCAACAACTGGCTCAACATCGGCTGGCAAGTCGAGTATGCGTTTGACTTCTTTTCGGTTAATACCGGTAACGATGGCAAGTCGTGAAACGGTCGGGCTTTTACCATCAATGCCGAAGTTGGCTCGCGCCTCTTCCACATAGGTTTGCTTGGCCCAGCTGGCGAATTCTGCATGAGAGACACCATGGCGCAACAACACTCGCACCAAGGGCGCAAGCATTCGGGTGACAGCTTTTTGTAGCGTGGCGTGCATGTATTTAAGCGTTTATCGAGTTTGGCGAAAGTGTACGGCCTCGTTCGTATCCATTCGCGGCAGTAAATCGCATTTTCAGCAAAAGTTGGGAATATTATCCCAGTTTCGGCCATTTATGGCCACATCTTTAATTCCGGGGACAGTTTACTTAATTGCAGATGCGTGAGGCTCAATGCCATCGGGACTAGGGCTATCTGTATGTTGTTGAATTTGCTACGTATTTCTGTATGAGATGCGGTGCTGAACCCAAAAAGGGCCGGTCGAGCGATAGAACAGTTGCTTACGCAGCCTTAATGGTCTTGGAGAGCTCATGGCGGGAATTCACTAAGAGCACAGGCTCGCGTTTGAGTAGTGACACTTTGATGATTTGATATGTTTAGCGGCGCGGCTGTAACTACATATAAGTACACTGTCCCCGCATTTGGGTCACCGCATTAGCGTGGGCAGGCCTCGCGGGGCAATAAGTAAACTGTCCCCGTATTAGTAGACGCCGGGGGCTAGGTTGATGTCGGTAAGTGTGGGCATGCCGTCAACGCATTCATCCCATTCGATGGGGACGGTTATGATTACGCGTTCTGAGGTCAGCATGGCTTCCAGAGCAATCGATTCCATGGCTTCTTTCTTACCGGGTAGGTTTAGGCTTTGAGTGTCTACTCGCAGTACATTGCCCTGACAATTGGCCGGGCCTACTTTGGCGTCGATGTGGATAGTGAGGATTTCGCGCCCGTTGACGCTGCCGGTGCGCACTTCTGTCAGTGCTGCCGTGAATGTGTGGTTCGCACTCGCCTGTGCTACTAATGCACAAAACGAAAGCGTCAAAAAGCAAAGCGGTTTCAATAGAATACCCATTACAGCTCCTGTTGGTACAACATTCCTATGACCGATCTTGAAACGCATCGGCTTGAAATACAACCGATGTAGTACTGTCATCGGCATAGAAGCTGTCCAACTTGATAGGTAATACGTGCGATAGTAATACCACATTTTCCGCAAAACGCGCATAGTGTGTGAATTATCAGGCGCTTACCAAAAGCCAAATCCCACACATCAGACGAAACTAATATTAACTTTAATACATTACGATAGTGTTAATAGCTCGGATCACAAGTTTTGAACTGTTAGCTGGGGTAAATATTCGCAAGGCTTGCGCCATCAATGTCAAAAGAATACGGCCATCTCCCGCTTTCTAGCCTTTTGTACTAAGTATTTCGATTAGTTATCTTCGTGCATTGAATCGTTCCTAGAAGTACCGATAATCGCTTGGATATTGGCAGCTCGATTAGCGGCGCGGCGATCTAATTGCGTTTCACCATTCGCATCGACTCTTGCAGCTGAGCGACGATCAGTAAGCTTGCCTTTACTCGCGCGTCGCTCAATCGAACGTTCATGCTTTGCGCGCCTTGCGTTATCCAAGGAATAGATTTCTGCATCTCCAAAGGCGCAGTCATCGTTGGCTGCCTCCATTAGCGGCAAAGTGGTTGGGCTTGGCAAAAGGATCTCTTTTGCATAGGTGCAATCAATAATTTCTATCTCTTGCTCGGTATAAACAGATTCAACAGAGGCGAGGTTGTTGTACTCGTTTTGAATTTGATCGACTTTATTATCGTTGCGTTGTTCTGTTTTCTGGTTCTTCGTACTCATATTGATGCCTCATTATTATTTTTATTGACGGCGGTCAGTGGTTGCTGTGGAAAATTGAAATTTGTTTTCAGGCGGCCTTGTTGTTTTTCATCTGTGACGCTTTGCTTTGAGCTATGTGTTCACTTAAGGTTTCTAAGATGGTGCTTTCAAACGCATCCTTATCAATGGGTTTGGTTAAAAAACTGTCCATACCTGCTTCATAGCATTTGTCAGCATCGCCCTGCATGGCATTCGCTGTTAGCGCGATGATGGGTAAGCGCTTTTCTGAATCCGATGCCGCTTCATCAAGGCGAATTTGTTGAGTGGTTTTATACCCATCCAACACGGGCATTTGGCAATCCATTAAGATCAAATCAACACTCACTGTTTTCATTATGTCGAGAGCGTGTTTGCCATTATCGGCTACGTGGCAATCGAAGCCCATATTTTCCAACATGCTTTGTGTGACTTGCTGATTGATTAAATTATCTTCTGCGACCAGTATGCTTATGTCGTGATGGATATCCAGGCTGTCTTGTTGAGAATTAAATACATCGTCTGTAACGTGTGGCTGTACCACTTCGTTATCTGACTGTGTGTCCGATAATGGCAAAGCATCCTTTGCGTTTATTGCAACGGTTAGCGCATGCCCAATTTCAATGCGTCGCACAGGCTTTGAAATGTGCGCGACAATGCGGTTATTGGTATGTGTATAGAGATTTGTTCTGGACTGACTAATCGCATTGATAGCAACCATTTTTAAACTTGCAAAGTCATCGTTTTCAGCGACTCTGCGCACAAACGCTCGGGCTGACATGTCATCAAGCCGTGTGCTAAAAAACACAACATCAAATGGCACACCCGCATCGTGAGCCTCTAGTAGCATGCTAAGTGCCTCTTCACCATTTAGCGCCGCACGCGTACGCGTGCCTTGTTCGTCGAGCAAGCCGGCCACATTCTGTTGGCTGGTATCCGCACCTTCCAGCAGTAATACTTTGAGTGCGCTTGGCAAGTGCAACTGATTAGTGCTTAGAACGGTTTTTTCGTTAGCTGCAGGCAGGTCCAACGTGAACCAGAACGTGCTGCCTTTACCAGCAACGGAGTTAAGACCGATTTGTCCATTCATGCCTTCTACTAATCGCCGGCTGATGGCTAGCCCCAAACCGGTACCACCGAATTTTCGGGTAGTCGAGCTATCAGCTTGTTCAAACGAATTAAATAAGCGACCTTGCGCCTCTTCACTAATGCCGACACCTGTATCGGTGATGTTGAATCGGATCATGCTACCGCCCACGTCATCGTCTGAGCGCGTTATATGAATCTTTACAACCCCGTTGTCGGTAAACTTGATTGCATTGCCAGTTAAGTTTGTAATGACTTGTCGCAAGCGAGTCGGGTCGCCGATTGTATCTGCTGGTATGTCTGGGTCGATTTCACAAACAAAATCTATGCTTTTTGAATGCGCTGGTTCTGATAAAGCCTCTGCGCACTCTTCGACTAAATCCTCTAGACTGAATTCCACTTCCTCGTAGTCAAGCTTGCCCGCTTCGAGCTTAGAGAAATCAAGAATATCGTTTATTAGGGTGAGTAAGCTTTTGCTTGAGCTGGTGGCAATTCTTACCTTTTCATCTTGCTCAGGATTCAGCTTAGTATCGCGCAATAAAGACAACATACCCAACACACCGTTCATAGGCGTTCTGAGCTCATGGCTCATGTTGGCTAAAAAGTCTGACTTGGCCCTGGACGCTTGTTCGAGCTCTTGCTCTTTCTGTTTTCGAAGCTCAAGCACATTGCCGAACTCATTAACTGTTTCGCCTAAATGCGATAGTTCCTTGTTTGCAGATATAACAAGCGTGTCAGGTTTTTCATTGTTTTGTAGCGACATCAGGTGTTCATGAATCCTACGCACCGGGTCTACTACGGCTTGATTCAACATCGCCAGGATTAACATGGCGCATACCGCGATAATGGCGATACCGCTCATATAAATATTAATTGCACTGCTTTTTAAAACCGACCTTTGGTGGCTTACATCAAAGCCCACCGCAATACGACCGATTTTTTTATAGTCGGTGTAAACATCCTTCTCATAACTGGATACAGAATCGTTAGTATCGCTTTGTGCCAGAACATCTTGATTAACCGATGCCAGAACTTCATTGACTTCGTTGTAGATAATGACTGAAACAACGTCAGGCACAGACTCGGTAATGCGGTTAGCAATGTGTTTTAACGCAAATGCGTTCTCGACTTTTAAATCATAGTTGGATGCAGCTTCAACAGTGGAGGTTAATATCTCAGCGTTTTCATTGAAGTTTTTGTAGTAATTGCGGACGCTGGATTGCCGTGCACCTTCGCACACAATAAGCGCGAACATTAAAAAGATCGCGCCAGTCACAACGAATGTGTATCGTCGTAAGGACCAGTTACTAAAAGTCTTTGT
>CALHOU010000031.1 GCA_938035945.1 uncultured Granulosicoccaceae bacterium | reverse complement strand
TACCGGCATGGTGCAGTTTCATGCTATCCCTCGCAATGGAAGTACACCAATAGACGATATTGCCTGGGCTGACAAACGCGATGTGCTCATTGCAATTACCTGCAAGCCCTACCGAACAGAAGTAGTGGAAGCCGTGCAAATTGCACGTGAGCAAGGGGTACAAGTGATTGGAATTTCAGACAGTGCAGCTTCACCAATAGTCACCGGGTCCGAACATGGCTTTGTTGTCTCATGTGATACGCCACAATTTTTTCCTTCATCAGTTTCCACTATCGCACTGCTTGAAACTCTTTTGTCTTTTGTCATCGCGATGGCCACACCTAAAATTGTTGAACGCGTAGAAACGTTTCATGATCGCCGTCATCAACTCGGCCTATATTATGAGGAAGATAAGTGACAGCAAACACGCCCATCCGTTCGCTGGACGCACGCTACTACACGGACCCTGAAGTCTTTAAACAGGAGCAAGAGGGCTTGCTCGCAAGCACGTGGCAGTTTGCCGGTCATGTATCTCAAGTAGAGCATCCCGGTGATTATTTTACTTTTGAAATCGCCGGCGAAAGTCTTTTCTGTGTGAGAACGCGCGATGAAGAAATCAAAGCGTTTTACAACGTTTGTCAGCACCGCGCGCATCAGTTGGTACAAGATCAGGGCAATACCGGTTTAATAGTGTGCCCTTATCATTCGTGGAGTTATGAATTAACCGGCGAATTGCGTGGCGGACCCAATACCAGTTCAGTACCAGGATTTGATAAATCCTCGGTGTGCCTGACATCCGTACGAATAGAAAATTTCTGCGGCTTCCTGTTCGCAAATCTTGACCCTCACGCTAATTCAATGGACGAATGGTTTCCGAATGTTCGACAAGAACTTTGCGAATTCGTGCCGCACATTAAACAACTAAAACCCATTGAATGGATAGAGATTCCAGAGCGGTGCAACTGGAAAGTCTCTGTCGAGAACTACTCCGAGTGTTATCACTGTCAGTTGAACCATCCCACCTTTGCCAATGGGATTGTTAAAGCCAGCACGTACGACATTCAGCCCCAAGGGTATTGTCTACGGCATACAACTGAATGTCAGAATCTGGATAAAATGAGTTACCCCATCGATCTTGACTCAAACAAACACGCTGGCAGTTATTCATCGTGGTATTTATGGCCATTGATGTCTTTTCAGGTATACCCCGGCAATGTACTCAATACCTATCACTGGCGAACCCTTGATCATGAGCATGTGGTGGTCTGGCGTGGTTGGTACTCTATCGACGGCTCAGATGCCAAATTGATCCATGATTTAGCGGTACAAGACAGAGAAACGACCGTTGAAGAAGACATACACCTGGTTGAGTCAGTGCAACGAGGCTTGAATAGCCGTGGCTATGTACCAGGTCCATTGGTTGTAGACCCTAAGTGCGGAGTAAAGTCAGAGCACTCCGTAAAAGTACTCCAGCAATGGATGAGAGAAGGCATCAAACAATGAGTCATGGGTGTAACTAAGGAAGAGATTCGGGCCATTGTCCATGTTATTGCCATCTATTGCGGCGTTCCTATGGGGTTAGAAATTGGTAAGTAAGCAGTATGAAGATCAGTCGAGTTAGTCTATTTCGTAAAAGTCTTTCCTACGTCGGTGGACGATACACTTGGGGCCGTGGAAATTATTTAGAAAGCGGTAAGTCAACCGTTGTCATGATTGAAACTGATAACGGCTTACAGGGTGTTGGAGAATTTTGTCCCTGCGGGGAAAACTACATGGATGCACACAGCGAGGGCACGGAGTCCAGTGCAAAACTACTTGCACCGAAGCTACTGGGTCAAGACCCACGCCAACTCACTCGTAGTATCGCTTACACCCGTGCCTGAATGTCAAACTTTGATTCTTCCATTGAAGCGGACTCAGGCTGATGACAATCCGCGAACTTATCTTGGCGCTAAACATCTCATTCATCAGTGCGAATTACCAGCACATCACAGTTTGCTTTGTTTAAAACACCTGATGCTGTGGTTCCTAAGATGTCAGACACTTGAGTATGACCGTGACTACCGAGAACAATCAAATCTGCATTAATTTCTTTAGCATAGTCAACAATTTCTTTTTTCGGTGAGCCTTGAACAGTGCGGGTATTCGTTAATTGAATTGGAAACCGCCCTTCACATGCAGCTAATGCTTTTTTACCTTCGGCCATGGTTTCTTCATTAAGTTCGGCCAATACAAAATACCCTCCACCACCTGCCCATACTGTACTGCCATAACCAACCACATGAATTACACTAACGGCTGACTTTAATTGACTACCAAGATCGGCCACCCTTTTTTCGACTTCCAAACTCGCTTTAGAAAAGTCAGTTGCGTACAGTATGTTTTTATACATGTTTTTGCTGCCTTTAAGTTCGCTGCATGAGATGTAACCACTCTATGTATGATATTTACATTAATGTTACGTCTTGCATTTGACGTAAGTCAAAGCGGCACTGATTGGGATCGCGTCCGCCGAGTTTATGCGGTTGGGTATGAGCTGCCTGATCGTAATTATAGTTTTGGGCACACACTGATTTACCGATGAAACTGGATGAGTGTGTTATTGATATTAGAATGGCGCAACGTATTGTGGCTGATAAAGCTGCCGAAGTGGTTTGCCTTAAAATATCGAATCTGGGCGGTTTGACTAAAGCCTGTCTGTTTCGGGACTTCCTTGTCAGTAATGGCCTTTCTGTAGTTTCGGAAGAATCCTGGGGTGGTGAGATCACGACATCCGCTGTTGCCCACTTCGCAACATCGACACCACCCGAGTATTTGTATAACACAACTGATTTACATAACTATAACGTGGAGAAGACCGGCATTAAGGGACCAGAAACCCGGTCTGGCAAGTTGTACGCGCCCGACACTCCTGGTCTTGGTGTTAAACCTGATTTTGAATCACTCGGTGATCCAGTAGCCGTGTATGGCTAAGCTCGTTCATTGGAGTCCGCACCAGTGGGGTTAGAGTGATTCCGAGTTGCCCCGGCGTTTGCTTGAAGAAGCCGGAGCGCTTTAACTGAATCTTTTCGGTAGTAATTCACGTGGACCTAAGGGCCCTACAAACGTATTCAGCTATCACGGCAATGGCACGTGTAGTACAAACTTAAACAAGGTATAGAACAGCACCATAATAAAACCGCCGGAACCCCAGTAGAGCAGTATGTTTGATAAGGACCAACGATCATGCATCGCTGCTATTAAGCCTCCCGCAAAGGCAATAACACCAGCGGGTAAAAACCCGACGTACGGCATTGCGATGCAAGTTAACACCATCGTTGATATCAGTAATACACGACGCCACCAAATGCCTTGCCCAAATCCCCCCTCGTCTGTTGGCTTTATAAATCGCATGATAAAAGAGACAGATGCGCAAATAATAAGAATGATCGCCACAGTTTGCGGAAATACCTTGCTATCCCTATCGGTATAACTAAGGGTATCGTAAAGCGTAACCACACCAGCCAGTACGAACATGGCTGAGATGATTAATGACCCCATTTGACCTTGTGAATTAGCAGCGGAACGATTCATGACTCGAGCTCCACGTGGGCTTTGTTCTTTTTGCGCGCTAAATATATCGGCAAGATTAGTGTGATTAATGTGAACGCCAAAATACCTTGTGAAATTGGCCGCCCGAAAAACATACCGAATAAATTATTAGTCGCATCGCCAATGATCCACCCTTGTACAAAACCCTGCTCCGCAATCGGCCCAAGAATAAGCCCGAGTACAATAGGAGACGCCGCAAATCCGAACCGTGCTACAACCCATCCAAATACACCCAAGCAAAGCATGATGATGACATCAGAGACACTATTGCGTATCGAGAAGGTACCAATGATAGTCATGAATCCAACGGCGGGAACCAATACCGCTTTGGGTATGGTCACTATAGATTTATAGGCGTAGCGCCCTATCAGCAAGCCTGCTGGCAACATAAGGATAGTTGCGATAATTAAACCGTATATAAAGGTATAAACAATCGAACCACTTTGAGTAAACATGGCAGGGCCAGTGCGCACGCCCTGCACTAACAACGCGCCTAAAACAATTGCATCAGGCGGTGTGCCAGGAATGCCAAGAACCAATGTTGGAATAAAACCACCGCCCACCGTCGCACTGTTGGCAGACTCTGTAGCCATGATTCCATCGGGCTCACCTTCACCAAATTTTTGATGTGATTTTGCCGTTCGCTTAGCTTCGGAGTAGGCAACCAACCCAGCCACCGACCCTCCTGCTCCAGGCAAAATGCCGACTAGCGTTCCGATGACGGAAGAGCGTACAAGGTTGAACTTAGAGCGTATCGCCAAACCAAAGGCATCGCCGATTCGAACTGCCTTTACATTCTCTTCCACTTTTAAGTGCCTACCCGGTACTGCAACCAGATCGATAAGTACGGGTATGCAATACAAACCGATCAACGCAACCACAACGCCAAAGCCACCAATCAGTGTCTGACTTCCGAACGTTAAGCGAATATCAGCAGACACTTCTGCAACGCCCACCGTGGATAAGAGCATGCCAAACGCACCACCCGCCAAGGCTTTCATTAGATTACCGTTGGATAGTGCTGCAATTAATGACAGGCCAAAAACAGACAGCCAAAAATATTCAATAGGGCCGAAAGCCAACGCCACCTTTGATAAAGGCGGCGCTAGAAATAACAATGCCAGTGCCCCCACCATGCCGCCAAAAACGGAAGCAAAGCAGGCTAATGCAACCGCAAGATCGCCATCTCCACGTTTGGCCATAGGGTAGCCATCAAACGTAGTAGCAATGGCTGAAGGAGTACCCGGTGTGTTAAGTAATATCGCGGCATAGGCGCCACCGTAAATGGCACCGGTGTAAATAGCACCTAAGAGTATTAGTGCAGAGGCAGGCTCCATGGCGAAAGTGACTGGAACAAGTACCGCCAATGCCATGGTGGCGGTTAGCCCGGGGATTGACCCAACAATGGTGCCAGCAAGTACGCCGAACAAAGCCAACGCAAGATTCAGCGGCGTAAGCGCCGCTAAAAACTGATCTAACTCCAATGCAACTCTCCCCGGTACTAACCGGTATCAAATACCGAAGATTTATTTAATTAAGCCAGCTTCACGAGCGTCGTTTAGATATTCCTCTATACGCGCTTTCATAAAATCAGCCATGCCATCCGCATCAACGTCTAACATAGCAAATCCACCATCAAGCATTTGTTGACGAAACGCTGGGTCATTGTTGATTTCACCAATCATGTCAGACCACATTTTAGTGGTTGCTGCATCGGCAGAATTTGGCAACGCTATTCCGCGATAAGCACCACCTGTCATGTCATAACCTAGCTCTTTGAACGTAGGGACATCTGGAAACAACGGATGGCGCTCTTCCATTGCAACAGCAAGCATGCGTACGGCATCACCTTGCTTAGCACCAACAGTGGTGTATCCCCACTCGGCTTTGGTTTGCTTGCCTAGTAGAGCAGTTACGGCAGCACCCGTACCTTTAAACGGTACATACGTAGTCAATGTGCCAGCTAATTTATCAAACTTGATTTGGGCCAAATGGTTTGCACTTGCCTTACCAGAGCCGGACATCGTAACTTCACCAGGATTGGCTTTAGCATCGGCGACTAAATCAGCCAATGTTTTATAAGGGCTATCAGCCGTAACCACGATTGCATCGGGTGTGTAGTGAAACATATAAAATGTATTGAGA
Source organism: uncultured Granulosicoccaceae bacterium (assembly GCA_938035945.1). Classification (GTDB taxonomy): domain Bacteria; phylum Pseudomonadota; class Gammaproteobacteria; order Granulosicoccales; family Granulosicoccaceae; genus Granulosicoccus. The sequence goes on along the minus strand of CALHOU010000031.1, from coordinate 6,047 downwards.
TCTTCCGTGGTAAAGCCAACATCTTTTTGGGCAGGCTTGATAATAATGTGAGGCAAATTCACACCCATAATAGTTTGGCCATCGCCTTTTAGGCCATTCAACGATGCCCAGCCAACAGCACCACCACCACCAGGTTGGTATGAAATCACCATGTCTTGGCCAAATTTTTCTTTAAAAAAGGGCTGTTGGAATCGCGCGGAAATATCCGATTCACCACCCGGTCCAAACGGGATGATGTAGCTAACCGGACCCGATAATTCCGCTGCTGTGGCTACGTTCGCAGTTGAAGCCATCGCGATAGCCACTGCGGCGCTCCTAAATATTTTATTCAACATGATTTTCTCTCCAATGTGGTTGTTCTGTTCGACCTTGACATGACTCCAGAGGGGCCAATCACCTCAATTCTCACTCAAATATAATTTAACTGCAATTAAACTTTTTTGGCTTTTGATAAAATTTCCCTTTACGTTTTTCAATCAAAGAAGGCACAATTAGGCTTTCATCAAGGATTGACATGTCCATTTCGTTGTTCAAAACACTCATCGCCGTAGCTGATACGGGTAGTTTCAGTGCCGCCGCAGAAGAGGTATGCGTGACGGATGCAGCCGTTGGGCAGCAAATGAAACGGCTAGAAAGCTCGCTCGGTGTTGCGTTGTTTGATCGTTCAGAGAAAACGCCAAGACTCAATCAACTCGGTAAGGCGTTTGTCCCAAAGGCCAAAGCCGTTGTGTATTCATACGAATCAATTCTCGACGATCTGACTGGCGACCCTCAGATGATCGGCGAGCTTACCCTTGGCGCGGTCCCCTCAACCATACGCGGCCTAATTCCAAAAGCGACAAAAGGCTTGATCAAACTGTATCCCGATTTGCACATACGGGTGGTTCCAGAGCTTTCCTTCAACTTACTTGAACAAGTGGAATCGGGCAGCGTGGATGCCGCTGTGATGAGTGAGCCCCTGCGAGTACATTCAAAATTGCATTGGATGCCATTTTATGAAGAAGAACTAGTGTTGTTAACGTCCCCCACTGTAAAAGAGTCGGATCCAAAACGCATCCTAGCGACCATGCCCTACATTCGTCATTCACGACACGCCATGGTGGGTATGCTGGCCGAGGAATGGCTGGCCAAACAAAATCTTGAAGTTCATGATGCTATGGAAATGGGTTCGCTAGAAAACTTATCGAGCATGATTGCACATGATCTTGGTGTATCTGTCGTGCCCAATATATGTGTGCCTGACCCGATATTTAAAGAACTAAAAAAGTTCTCCTTAGGCCCAACAGCGCCCACTCGGATGTTGGGGATACTGACTCGCTCGGATTGCTCCAAGCTACGCTTAGTTCAGCGTTTACTCGAACAAATAAAACTGACTGTTAAACAGCATGCTGCCAGCCCACCTATCTAAAAGAAATATTTACAACAGTATTAATATTTATTCATTGCTTACACCCAGCTTTTCTGCAACATTGCTTCGAATCATGCATTCTATAAAAATCGAAGAATGAACCACAATCTCAACCCACCCGATAAGCAAACACTCAACAAATTAAAAGCAATCGTAGGAACAGGCGGCTGGGCGCTAGGGTCGCAGCCAACTCGACACTTTGATGATCCTCGAGGACGCTTTAAGGGTAAAGCTTGTTTGATCTTATTGCCTAGCACCACCGAGCAAGTGGCTGAAATAGTGCTCCAGTGCAACTCTTCAAAACTCAGCATAGTGCCATTCAGTGGCGGGTCAGGTGTCGTTGCAGGGCAATTATCCCTCGACAGTGACCACGCCATAGTTCTATCTCTCGAAAAGATGAACAAAGTCCGAGACATTAGCGTTGATGACGGAGTTGTTGTAGCTGAGGCCGGCTGCATCCTAGAAAACATTCATAACACAGCCCAGCAACATGGATTAATGTTCCCCCTTAGTATGGCGTCTAAAGGTAGCTGTTGCATTGGCGGCAACCTCGCCACAAACGCCGGTGGCATACAGGTGCTACGCCACGGCAATGCGCGCGATTTATGCTTGGGGATTGAAGCAGTTCTACCTAATGGAGCCGTGTATAGCGAACTGAGCCCGTTACGTAAAAATAATACCGGTTACGACTTACGTAATTTACTCATTGGCAGCGAAGGTACGCTGGGAATCATTACCGCCGCTACACTCATTGTCAAACCTATTGACCCTGAATCAGTCACTGCTTTATGCGCAGTTGAATCACCAGCGCAAGCATTGATGGTTTTCAAACAACTGCGTAAAGCTATGGGTGACAACATCTCTGCCCTAGAGCTCATGAGTAAGTTTGGGCTTGAGCTGGTCATAGAACACTTTCCTTCTCTGCAATTGCCGTTCTCTCTTAATCATCGTTGGTTTTTACTGGTGGAAGTCGCAGGCCACAAAGGCATTGGGAGCAGATTTGAAGAAGCACTTGCTAATTGCCTTGAACAAGAACTCATAGCCGACGCCACAATGGCGCAATCGCAAACTCAACAAACTAATCTTTGGGACTTGCGAGAAAACACGCCTGAAGCTAATCGAGCGGGTGGTGCTTTTTGCAGTAGCGATACCGCAGTACCCATTAGCAAAGTCGACGCGTTTATTGAACACACGACAAACGCAATATATGACATACATGCAAGCCTTCAAATCAATACCTATGGACATATTGGTGATGGCAATATTCATCATAACGTCCTGCCGCCTACAGGCCATGCTAAAGCTACTTTCATAAACGAAAATCCCGGCATCGTCGAATTGGTTCGTATGGCTATTAACGACGCGACGGTGAAGTTCGATGGCTCTATCAGTGCAGAACATGGAATTGGCAGACTAAAGGTGCGTGATTTAGAGCTGTATGCTGGCGAAACCAAACTTGCCGCAATCAGAAGAATTAAAGAGGCATTAGACCCCAATGGAATCATGAATCCCGGCGCACTGATAGATCGATGAGCTAATCGCAGCTAACGTATAGTCGATCTAAACTTGGACTTGGGTTGATGACAACTTACGGACTTATCTTGGCTACGGACCCTGTTAACAATACCATCCCACCCACCATGGGCAAGTACTCTTAGTCTGTAATTCTCCAAATTTCTGAACCCGTAAGCGCATCCCGATCTTGACGAACTGCTCGATAGCGTGGCGTTAACGATTGAACACGGCAAACAATCACGCAGTTTTGGTATAAATCAACTACTGCCTTATATAGGCAGTTGAACTAAGGGCGGTTGGCCGTTGCGCCGCCGTCTCACCTCTTTTATCACCCAGATAAAGTCTGACACCATCATGGAATATGATTTGGTAAAAAGGGCCATTGCTTTGCTGACTGTTCACCACCTCAGCATCGATGACCCACGCTTCTAACACTTGATCAACATGAATGGCTTCGCCAAGCTCAGTGTTGGTAAAACCACTTGGATACACAACAGAGTAAGTGACCACTTGTTCTTGCAAGGGCTCTGTGCACGCCTCGTCTTCAAACACCGTGTCCACTTGCACGAGAGAATCAGCGCTTATAACCAATGAACCACTGTCACGGAATTCAGGATCGCAAGCCCGTTCGAATACACCAAAGTAATCAGCGGGTTCTCCGGCAGGGTTTGATTCGGTGTTGTTGGTGGCTTGCATCGACGTTGAATTATCGTTGTTATCAACACCGGACCCGCTATTAGAAGGTGTGTCTGCTACACCTTCCACACTGTCACCACTACAGGCACTGAGTAAGGTCAGTGGCAAAGCGAGCGCTGCGACGAAAATCGATTTAGTCATTTTTTTCACGTGATTATTTTCCGTTACGGCCCGGTGCTATGAAATTAACTCGAACATTCACTTCTGACAATTGCGCAAAGTCGAACTTAGGTTCTCAGCCCCAATCAATTCGGCCGATTGTTGGGTTTTGAGCTGAGATTGGCTTGTGTCACGGGGAATACTGCGGTCGAGCTGTGTCAATCAAATCGGTGCCACTCATCTTTATTGAGTGGCACCGATTTGTTTTAAAGCAACGCGCTACCCAGCCTCTGCAAACGGAAAGTTTGCACCATCGCCATACGTATACCTGACTGAACCATCACTCTCAACGGTGACATACACACTCTTCATATCATCAAATCCAATTAAGCGATATCGGCCAACCGGCACGTCACACACAGCCGGAGCACTACACACGATGGCACCAGTCGGAGAAAATTGAGCTGTATAAGTGCCGTCATCATTGTCACTTAAAAAGTTCACGCTGACTAAGCCTGGCTCTGGCTCTGGCTCTGGCTCTGGCTCTGGTTCTGGCTCAGGTTCTGGTTCTGGTTCTGGCTCAGGCTCAGGTTCTGGCTCTGGATTTGGGTTGGTATTATCAGCGGCATCAGCGTAAGGAAAATTCGCGCCATCACCGTAGGTGTATCTGACTGAACCATCACTCTCAACAGTGATATACACACTCTTCAGATCATCAAAACCAACCAAGCGATAACGGCCTGGCGCAACATCACAAACATTAGGGGCAAGGCAGTCGATGTTGCCAGTTGAAGAATTCTTAACTGAGTATGCACCGTCGCTGTCACTTAAGAAGTTAATGCGAACCAGGCCAGGTTCTGGTTCTGGTTCTGGTTCTGGTTCTGGTTCTGGTTCTGGTTCTGGTTCTGGTTCTGGTTCTGGTTCTGGTTCTGGTTCTGGTTCTGGCTCAGGTTCTGGGCTTGATGACAAATCAAAAACATATGAGCCGACCGATGGTGAACTCGAAAGGTAACTTGCTTTGCGAACTATCGCGGTATTGCCTACAACCAAAACGTCATCACCAAAACCATAACGCTCATTTGCGACAGACGGTATGAGTGAGGGTTGTTGAGCCCATACGGCACCGCTCAATTTATAGTGAAACACGAGTCCATAATGGAAAAACGTTCCGGGCCCAAAACTCGCGAGTTCCGCCCCAATAAGCACCGAATCTCCATCAATTGATACCGACCGACCGTAGTAGCGCGTGGCGACATCACCCACTAACCTTTCGGTTTGAGTCCATACGCCAGAGATTCTTTCAAAAATATAGGCAGCACCGGTGTTAGCGCCGTTTCCTTCATTATACTGAGCACCAATGACAGCCCGGTTACCGTCTAGAGAAACAGATTCACCAAAATTATCTCGGGCTACCCCATCTTCGGCCATGACCTCTGCTTCTTGCGACCACACACCACCAGTGCGTCTGTAAAAATAAACCGAACCGATTTTTGTGCTAGCTACGGTTCCACGCGAACCAATCATTGCAGTATCACCGCTTAGCGAGACGGATGCACCGAAGTTATCGAACTGCTGTCCATTAGCCGGTTCAAGTTTCGCAGTTTGGCTCCAGGTTGTTCCACTTCGGCTGAATATATAGGCTGCTCCGGTGGCTGTGTTCCTACCAGGCGCACCAACCAATATCGTATTACCTTCGATAGAAATCGAATTAGCGCCTAAGTTGTCATTGCCGATTCGATCATCAACTGTTAGCTTTGCTTGTTGGGTCCAATCGCTACCACTACCCGTAAACACATAGACAGCACCTGCTGAGAAAACGCCAGGCGTATCAGAAAGAGGCGCACCGATAACAATCGTATTGCCATCTATGGCAACAGAGTCTCCAAACCAAGCTAGACGGTTACCATCTGACGCTTCAAGAGTTGCGCGTTCGGTCCACACACCGTTGGACCGCGTGAACACATACGCGCTACCCTTTTGATAGTCATCAATGATGCCTGATTTTGGAGCACCGATAACAGCAACATCGCCATCAATCGCCATAGCTGTTCCAAATTCAGCATTGGGGTTGTTAACCGAGCTTTCTAAAAACTGTGATTCAGTAAGAACCTGTGCATTCGCTGCGGCTGCTAACAGTGAAAAACTGGCGATTAGACAAAATGATTTAAATACTTTAATTAACACAAGTTTGAATCTCCATATCGATTTGCATTACTGATTTTGAGGTAACACTGGATGTTTACCTCAAGAACGTATCAAATAGCAAGTAAACTAGCTATAGGTATAAATCCTGAATCTCTACATACTACGATGTGTTTATGACCTCCTC
>CALHOU010000030.1 GCA_938035945.1 uncultured Granulosicoccaceae bacterium | reverse complement strand
AGGCTTCGCCCTAAGATTGATCGTATAGCTTGCCCGTGGTTAATTCGTCGTTTTGTCGATCCCAATGCCCAGTTTCTGTTTGTAGCTGCGTCTGCGGTTGAAGCGGTGGCTGAAAAATTTGGTGGTACCGCGTTTGACATTGAAGGCGTTGACTGGAGCCATCGAGGTGATCAATGCACGTTCGACACCATGCTTACACAATTCGGCCTTAACAATGATGCGCTGAGTCGCTTGGCCACGATCGTACGTGGTGCTGACACCGATAAGCTTGAGCTTGCGCCTGAGTGTGCAGGATTGCTGGCAGCATCCTTGGGATTATCGCGCATGTACAGCGATGACTTGGAACAGCTAGATGCCGGTATGTTGTTATATGACGCCATGTATCGATGGTCGCGTGATGCAACCAGCGAACGCCACGATTGGCCATCCGGTGCGTCTTCTTAAGAGGGCGGTCAAATGAACGAATCAACTATAGATGAGCCAATCTCTGCGCCAACGCTAACGGAGGCTACAACCGTTTGGGCAAAGATCGGGTGTTTATCCTTTGGTGGGCCGGCAGCGCAAATCGCGTTGATGCATAAGCTGATCGTAGATCAAAAAAAGTGGTTATCTGAGAATCAGTTTTTAAGTGCGTTGAGTTTTTGCATGTTGTTGCCGGGACCAGAAGCGATGCAATTGGCAACCTATGCTGGATGGCGAATGCATGGCGTGCTCGGTGGTCTCATTGCGGGCTTGCTGTTTGTGATACCCGGTGCACTTGTGATTATCGCACTTGGAACCGTATACGCCTTATATGGAAACGTGCCATTAATTGAAGGCTTGTTTCTAGGTATAAAGGCGGCGGTTATCATTGTCGTTATTGAAGCGCTATTAAGGGTTGCGAAAAAGTCGTTAAAAGGTGTTGAGCAATGGGTCATTGCTGCTTTGGCGTTTGTAGGCATTTTCTTTTTCAATGTGCCTTTCCCAATCATTGTCATTGCCGCTGCACTCTACGGATACTTTGTGTCCCGCACGGATGCGGTGACGCAAGGTATTTTAGCACCGACCAAAACACATTTTTCTTCCACAGTTAAAACAGTGGTGCTGTGGCTATGTATATGGTGGTTACCCATCCTCGGGTTATGGGCAGCTGGCGCTGATTCCTTGCTTATACAAGTAGGAACGTTTTTCTCAAAGCTTGCCGTTGTCACCTTTGGCGGCGCTTATGCCGTATTGGCTTACCTTGCGCAAGATGTGGTAACGCAGTTTGGTTGGCTAAGTGCCGGTGAAATGATGGATGGACTAGGTTTGGCGGAAACCACACCAGGGCCACTTATTCTTGTTACTGAATTTGTTGGCTTTCTAGCTGGCTACAAAGAAGGTGGTTTGGGCTTGGCACTGAGCGCAGCGTTAGTAACATTGTGGGTTACGTTTGTGCCGTGTTTTTTATGGATATTCGCAGGCGCTCCCTATATAGAGTGGTTAAGTGATCAACCTCGTCTTAAAGGTGCCATGTCGGCGATCACCGCAGCCATTGTGGGCGTGATTTTAAATCTGTCGGTTTGGTTCGCAATGCACGTTTGGTTTACCAACGTCGAATCCGTGAAAACCGGTGTACTCACCATCTGGACGCCAATGTGGTCTTCGCTCGATTGGCGAGTGGCTTTGTTAACGGTATTGTGCGGGGTTGCCGCGTTCGTTTTGCATTGGTCAATATTTCGAATATTGGCGATTGCGGCTGTCTTGGGACTGGGTTTATCTATGCTGGCTTAAGCGGCGCGTTGCTGATTTTTATCAACAGTGAAGTAGGGGTTGTCTGATTGGAGTAGTTCGGTCAGTTCAGCCTCTGGTACTGGTTTTGAATACAAGTACCCCTGTACTTCATCACAGTGCAGAGCGCGTACAAATTCCGCTTGCTCTGGCGTTTCAACACCTTCGGCAATTAATCTAAAACCCATACCTTTGCCTAAGGCCACGACCGAGCGCACAATGGATGCATCGGCAGATGTGCCTCCATCAGCTGCATCGATATCCATAATAAAAGACCGATCGATTTTCAGATTATCCACGGGTAAGCGTTTCAAATAATTCAGCGAGGAGTAACCAGTTCCAAAATCATCTATCGACACTTTTATACCCATGTTTTTAAGTGTGGTGAGTTTTTGAATATTGTGTTCAACGTGGGTCATCGCCGCCGTTTCCGTAATCTCAAGTTCCAGGTACCGAGGATCAAGATCATGGGTTGCCAGAGTCGTTGTCACAGTCTTAATAAACTGTGGCTGCTGTAGTTGTTTAACCGATAAGTTAACTGAAACAGGAATGGGTATGCCTGCTTTTGCCCAGGCCGCTGCCTGCTTGCAGCTATAGTCGAGCGCATAGGTATCCAGTTGACTAATGATGCCAATTTTTTCTGCTAAGGCGATAAATTCATCTGGATGGGCTCTTACGGTTCCACCTTCCGACGTAGGTACAATCCAGCGCATTAGGGCCTCTACTGCACAAATTTTTCCTGTGTTTAAATCCACGCGAGGTTGATAATGCATTTGTAATTGTGCATGTTCTAAAGCGAAGCGTAATTCTTGCGCAAGTTGTAGTTCTTGATTATCGGCACTGATCATGTCTGGACTGAAAAACACGATGTTGTTTTTACCATTGTCTTTAGCGCGATACATCGCGATATCGGCGCGCTTGACGAGGGTTTGTGAATCCTTGGCATCGTTTGGAAAAAACGCTGCACCAATGCTTGCTGAAATAGCCACATCGTTGTCATCCAGGTTATAGCTACTCGACAAGTCAAACAACAAACCATTAGCTATCGCATGGATGTTGGAATTTACTGAATTAGGATGCAATACTATGGTGAATTCATCACCGCCCAAACGTGCAATAAATCCGTCATACTCGCTCGTGTTCGATATACGGTTTACCAATCGTTGCGCAACTTTATTAAGCAACCGGTCTCCTACACTGTGTCCAAGCGTATCGTTAATCAATTTGAATCCATCCAAATCGATAAAAAGCAAGGCGAAGGGTGGGACCGAGTCAGAGGCTAGTGTTTCTTTGCAGCAATTTTCCAGATATTGCTGAAATTGCAATCGGTTCGCAAGGCCGGTTAGAGCATCGAAATTTGCAAGCGTTCCTAATTCATGATTGACCGATTCCAGGGTTTGCTTCTGTGTTTCGAGTACGCCGATATGATAGTGAGTACGCATTGCGTTACCTATCGCTTGTGCTGCGGCTTCTATGTACAGAAGGTCCATGCCAGTGGGGTCAATTAACAGATAGCCGAAAAGAATGTCGTCGGCATATAAGGGGCTTAAAATCAGAAGCCCTTGTTGAAGTTCATCTTGGTATTTTTCAGGAACAATATGTTTTGATTCGAATGCATCGGCAAGGACGTATTCACTTTGACCTTCTCTAAAAACATGAATTAATTCCGCCCGTGCATCAGGTAATTGACTGGTCGTTTCATAGCAAACCAGAAAGCAACGTTTGGGATTTAACTTAGTTAGCCATTCATTCATGGCGTTAAGAATATCTTCTATATCAGTACATGATGTCATTTCTAACAACATGTCGGAACGAACATTTTGCTGCCGACTGGCCTCAAACTGTTGATCCATTTCCATTGCCCAGATTCTTTCTCTGACTTTGGAGATCGCCGATGTTATTAGCGCCATACGACGATCTCTGTGCTGACCTTGTAGAAGATGATCGCTGATTGAATAAATGTGGTCGATAAGATTGATAACCCAATGTGAGTTTTGCGCAAGGATAGAATCGCTAAGATTTTGCGCAAGGGTTATTAAGTCTACTGAGCCTCTGTCCATTGTTTTCCACAAAGGCATACTAATGTCTTGCATCACAATTGATTCTGGCATGTCCAGACCGTGCATGGCATTTTTAAGCAATGAGCGCAGTGTTGGCTCGTCCAAAGTACCTTGCGTTGTTAACTCTGTTTGTTTGGAACCTGTAGATCGTCTTGCGATGAGTTCAGTGGGGCTGCAAATGGATTGTGCCTGGTATGGCTCATTTGAAGTTTGCTTTTCGATAGCCGCGAGTATAAGTTTCACGCTGTCTTGCGCCATCTTTGCAACTGGTTGTCGAACCGTTGTTATCGCTGGCGAGTGACGTGTCGCGTCACTGGTGTCGTCGAAACCACTGATCGCGATGTCAAGTGGTATCGAAAGACCTTGTGCTTTAGCCGCCCTTGCAGCACTGGCTGCCATGACATCGTTGGCAGCAACGATGCAATCAATGTTGGGCTGATCGTTTAATAGCTGTGTTGTTTCACGATACGTTGTAAACGGGTTGTAATCACCTTCAACAAAGTAGCATTCATCGAGTTTGTGTCCGTGGCTTTCAAGGCTATTTCGAAAGATAGCTTCACGAGCTTGCGAGTAAGGGTCGTTCTTGTGTCCACGGATAAATGCAAAGTGTTTACGGATGCCATCACTGATGAGGTGCTCCATTAAGTCGGACATGCCGCGACCTTCGTTGAGGTATACGCTATTGATGTTTGGAACATCCATTCCCAAGCTGACCATAGGCACCGAAAACTGATGAAGAAAATCAGAGATGGTTTCCATCGACACGCCATGGCCTAGTGTGCCAGAGAGCGCAATGATGCCGCTGACATTCATCTCGTGCACGTGCTTGTAAATAGCATTGCAAACGCTATGCACTTGGGCTACGGCGTCGCTTGCCTGTAGTTCCCGACCGGTTACGCACAGTACCGCGTAACCTGCATCGCCAAGTTCTGCGGTAATACTCTCCACAAGTTCGGCCTGATACGGGAAGTAGCGGTCGGTCAGAATGGCAATGATGGGTTGTTTCTTGTCCACTATTTATTGCTTTTCGAGGTTTGGCTCGAGCTACTTTAATGAGTGTATTAGCGGCAATTGTCGTCCGCTGTGAATGTGCCAGTGCGGTGATTTAAGCTCTTTCATGTCAAGACTGTGCAAGGTTCGCGATTACATGCAATTGACTTGTTCGCAGTGACTTGCGGGTTATGAGAACGGTTGAAATAAAACGTGATTTATTGCGCGATGTAACTGCTGACAAGTGCACGTTTTAGTTCTATATGAAACTATATGACTTACATTAGAATTCTGTCGCGCGTGTACAGGCGGATAGCCAAAGCAAGTAATATAACTGTGCATATCAGAGTGCCTGTCACTGACAAGGCTACGTATAGGGGTGGGATTATGTCACCTATCACAATTTTTTCAAGTAGTTGGTACTGGCTCAGCATCGGTATGGGCATGCTGTGTAACACGTTTCGAATATTCACGAACTGCAATATAAAAAACGGTGCCATTGGTATCACCATTAGAATACCGAGATAGGTTTGAGCTTCTTTGGAGCTCCGGGTAAATGCTGATACGGTTATTAACACGGCCGATATAAAAGCGATAAGTGGAGAAGCCACCAAGAATGCCTTAAATAGGGTAGCTGCATCAAAGTTTAATCCACCGCCGAGTAATTCGATTGGAAAGAAGCGGAACATAATAAAAATGCTGATAGATGTCAGTATGCAAGATAAGGTAACGAAGCAAAGCGTTGCGCCAAACTTTCCTAATACTAGTTCGCGCCTTTTTACAGGCAAGCTAAGCAACGGCTCCAATGATTGTCGCTCTCGCTCACCTGCTGTTGTATCTACGGCCAGATAAAAGCCGCCCATCACCATCGATACAATAAGTAAGAAAGGTAGTAACGATGCTAACAGCTGACCACCAGCGCCATCGCGTGAAACGTCTTCCCGGTTAATTTCCAACGATTCAAATACATTCGAATCTATGCCTCGATGTTGTGATCGTAGAGCATTGATTGTGCGTCCATAGCTTTGCAGTAAAGCGGTGATTTTGCGTGCTTGTTTGGTTGATTTTTTGTCCCCTTCATTTTCGAATAGGGTCAATGGGGCGGGTTTACCTGCGCGAAGAGCCTCAGCAAAACCTGGCATTATTTTTAAAACTAATGGTATATCGCCTGCGCGCACGGCCGATATCGGATCGTCGGGGGCAGATTCAACATCAATGTTGTTACTGTATAGGAATTCCATCAAGTTTGGTGCGCTTTCGGCGTTCTCTACGGCGAGTGTCGTCACTTCGTCGAAGTCAATGGACAGTTGTTTTAGACTTACTATAATTGAACCACCAATGATCAGAGGTATAAGCACGGGGCCGAACAGCAGGGCGTAGAACACCGTTTGCTGGTCACGCAAATTGTCCAAAATTTCCTTGAACATCACCACTAAGAATCTCATGGTGTTTCTCCGATTGCCCTGACAAAAGCATCTTCGAGATCATCTTCGCCGGTTTGATGCTTTATTCCTTCTAGGCTATCGGCTATCGCGATATGACCATCGGAAATAATCGCAATGTGGTCGCATAGGGCTGACACCTCTTGCATAATATGGCTGGAGAACAATACGCAATGCCCTTGCTTGGCTAATTCGCGAATAATGTCACGCAGGCCACGTGTTGCCATGACATCAAGGCCATTGGTAGGCTCATCGAGCATCAGTGTTTGTGGTCGGTGAACCAGGGCGCGGGCGAGAGCGACTTTGGTGCGCTGACCTTGTGAAAAGCCGGCTGCGCGACGATTGGCAAAGCTTTGCATAGTGAGTTGTTCGATCAGTTCATCAACCCGTTTGTTTGATTCGTTTCGGCTTAAACCGCATAGTTTCGCATAGTAACTGATGTTTTCATGTGCGGTCAGGCGAGGGTAAATGCCCGCGTTATGAGGCATAAATCCCAATTGTTGACGTACTGACAAAACATCGCCGGACACATCAAAACCATCGATGTGTGCTGAGCCATCGTCGGGTTTTACCAATGTTGCCAACATTCTAAGTGTGGTGGATTTACCCGCACCGTTCGGACCGAGCAGACCAGTGACTTGTCCGTCGGCAGCACTGAAGCTTACATCTCTTACTGCCAAAACCATTTCATGCTTTTTACTTGAACCCGGTTTGGCGAACGATTTTTTTAACTGCTTAGCTTCAATCATGGCAAGGGCCCGTTTGCATCAACGAAGAACGCCGGTGCGCGTATGCGTTCTAAACAACTTAATGGCAAATCGGCTGCCGATGCTGTTTTGATAAATTCAGCCATGAGTAATGGAATGCAACCAAGTACAGCTTGCATATGTCCTTGATGGTCATTCACTATATGTACGCCATTGCTTAAGTGTTTAAGTACACTGTCCCCGTATTCGGGTGGGGTGATGGGGTCGTCGCCACCAGAGAGTACGAGAGCGGGTTTGTCTGAGACAACAGGGGATTTGAAATCATCATCAATAACACCCTGTTCCCAACCAAAGCAACCACTGTTCACGGCATCGAGTAGTTCTGACCCGAGATAGGTGTTGTCTAATTTTTCGCGTTCGTAGTCGGCTGGAACAAACGGTGTGTCTTCGGTGCAAATAACCGCGCTGTGCATACCTTCTGCCATGGATTCATCGAGACTGGTTATTTGTAATTGAGCCTGCCGCGCCAACGAGGCGAAGTTATCGTTATCGATCGCATCGTATAGCATGGAGGGCAAAATCGCGTTACCGTAGGCGCTGTAAGACATTAAACGGATGGTGATGGCCAAGTGTTTGTCGGTCAGTCTCAAATTGCGTAGCTCACCAGTACTGAAGTCTTCGTACTGAATTTCTATCGGTGACGCTTTAAGTTGTTGTATTAAATTAAGCGTACCCGTTCGCAGCTTTGGAAACGCGGTACTGCAGCCATCATCGCTTTCGCAGCGATGAAACAATCGTTCCAATGCACGCTGTGCTGCAAGTGCTGAATCTGGGCCCAATGCAATCTCAGGCGGCACAACCGCATCGAGGATGATGCTGCGCACGCTGTCTGGGTAGCGTCTTAAATAGTGTAGCCCTACACGCGTTCCATAGGATACGCCATAAATATTCCATTGTTTAATTGATAAAGCCTGGCGCAGGCGCTCAAGATCTTTAACGGCAACGCTTGTAGAAAAAAACCTTGGGTCAATTCCGAGTTGATCATGGCATTGCTTTGCCGCGGCTTCCACTTTTGCTTTTTCGAAAATCAGCGACTGATCTTTGTTATCGCTGGGGCAGGTTAACTTATTTGAAGATCCGGTACCGCGTTGATCCAGCAAGATAATGTCGCGCTCTAAACTGATGTGTCGAAACGCATGCGCAACGCTTGGAAATGATTCTGTGGCTGATTGCCCTGGACCACCGGCAAGAAGCGTGAATGCATCGGCCTTGATTACCCTGCTTTGGCTTTTTACGCGGGCCACTTTGAGTTCGATGGTACTACCGTCGGGTTTGTCATAGTCCAGCGGAACGCTCAGTGTGGCGCACTCTGCATCGAGAACACCGGTTGCGCTGCCGATAGAACAGCTCTCAAACGTGCTGAGCGCGGGCGAATCTTGGGCGGGGGATATGGTGCTCCACAGGCAGCTTACGAGCGCGAGTGCTGTGGCAATATTTTGTCGTTTAACAGGCACGATTGACTAAGGATGAATGCTTACTTCAAACGTAGCAAGGCTTACGCCATTTGCTCAGGCTCAATGAGCAAAAAATACCTGTAAAATCTATAATTTAGAGGTCTTCCAACACCTCTTCGAGCTGGGCTCTAGCGCCTCCGACCCAATTGTCGCGCTCGATCCGGCCAGGGAAGATTTGGAGTGCTTCCGCTATTTTCTCTATATCGTGTTGTTTGAGGTCGGCTAGCTGCGAATAGGCCGTAATACCAAGCTTGTTCAGGGTCTTTTCGGTCAGTGGTCCGATGCCAAAAATCTGCTTTAGATCATCATGCTGCTCGACGCTCTCGAACATTTGTTCCAATTGACTCTCGTCAACTTGGGTTTCGGAAATCTTGTGAGGTAGCGCTGCATCGTGGCTGGCTTGGTCACTGTCGGGGTGTGCGTTCAACGGTTGCGGCGCATCGAGCGCGAGCTGGTCACGCAAGGCTTTGAGCTCAGCTTCGGTCTCGGCGGCACTGGGAAGTTCAGTAGGGGCGGCTTGGCCGTTGGTCTTGGTGTTGGCTGCGGCTGCAGCGTTACCACTGAGTGGCATTCTGGCAGCGGGCGTCTTGGTTTTTTTCGCCGTTTCGGTTTTCGCTTCAGTTTTAGCGTCGTGTGCAGCAGCCGGTATATCGAGCTGCAGTTCAGATTGTGATTCAGTTGAGTCAGCGTTTGTATCTAGCCGACGGTTTTTTCGTCGTTCTATATCAAGTTCAGCTTGCAGCTTAGAGACTTCTTTATCGCGCTCGTTAACTTGCTTTGACTTGGCGTTCAGTTTTTCGTTCTCATTCACAAGCTCGTCCATCTCGGCTTTGTGTTGTTGCATGAGCTGACGAACCAGAAGCTGACTTTTTTCCAGATTTTGATTTAAGGCTGGAATGGTTTTGTTCTCTTCCTTGAGTGCACCGATCTGCGCATCTGTTCGTTGTTTCAAATCATCAAAATCACTGGCCAGAATACTGACTTCAGTTTGCGCTTCGTTCACATGTTGTTGCTGTCGCCCAAGCACATTTTGCAGTTCGCGAATCTGTTTGTTTGCTTTAGAGCGATGTACAAGCCACCCGATAGCGCCGCCAACAATAGAGGCCAGGAACAAACTTATTCCTATTTGAGAAAAAAGGTAAATCACGCGATTCCCCCGAGCTGTATAAAATTAGTGAACATGGCTGATTTCTATTCGACGATTCGCTGTACGCCCAGCCTCAGTGCTGTTGTCGGCAATGGGTCTTGTAGCACCATAGCCTTGCGCAATGATTTGACTGGCTTTGATATTGTGATCAACTAAGAAGTCGGCCACCGAACTAGCACGTTGACGGCTAATGCGTAAATTAACTTCGGCACGACCGGTATTGTCGGTATGGCCTGCCACACGAATTCTAAATTGGGGGTAGGTGCGAAGCACTTGTACCAATTGCAGCAATGCATCACGGCTATCGCTGGTTAGCGAGGCACTGCCGCGTTCGAATGCGACTTGACTAAAGTCGATACTTTCCAAGCCTTCTTTAAAGCCAAGCAACTCAATACGCGCAAGTTCGCTCGGGTCAAATTCTTCCATGTCGTCGACCACCACACGGACACCGTTTAGTGCGCCGACGCTCTGAACTAAGGCATCGCGATCAACCCCAGCTTCTAAAGTGCCACTCATCGCGATGTCGCGACCATCAACTTCGATTTCTATGTTAGATGCGCCTAGGGATTGCGCAGTTTCATGCGCTTGAAAACTGATCGATCGCGTGATGTGGTTTAAATCTGACCGCACTGAAACAGTGAGCAGAATGAGTGCAATAGAGCCAATAATCCAGGGCCAAATACTTGGCGTGTCGAATTCATTAAGCTCTATTGGATGGGCAGCGTTTTGCATGCTGCGAATAATAACAGGTTGTTAGCGAATGCAAAAACAGTTCAGTGTTGCGTTAAGCAAATAAGACCGGAAAATCCGACAAGGTGGCGGCGCGTAAATCCAGCGGAGGGTTACAAGTTTAAGAACGCGTGAGCAAACGTTGAGCACCGCCTTTCCAGTCGGCAGTATAATTCTCATCCGATTGACCATTTTCAAGCGCATTCACAGCGGCATTGAGTGCGGCAAGATCAGCATCACTCATATTGGCCAATTGTTCTACACGATGGATACCCATCTTGTTCAATTTTTCTTCAACCGATTGGTTGATACCATCAATTGCCTGTAGGTTAGCTGAATTAAAGCAGCGGCCTTCGTTACTCGATTGCAAACGCGTGAACCGAGCTGAATCGCGATTGGACACACGCACAATAGAATCTTGAATGGCTTTTGGAGAATGCTGATCTACCACTTTGACCGGTACCGCTGCCGCTTGACCATAGGATTTTGGCGGTGGTGCGTTAATGGTCTGGGTTGCCGGCAGCATTTTCTCCATACGCTTGAGCTGAATGGTTGCATGTGATGCTATCAGACTGGATCGGCGTGCTTTTTCATCTGATTGGCTGGCTTGTAATCGAAGCCTTGATGTTTCGATATAGTGATGCTTGTCGATCTGGTTTAAACGCTGTTGTAACAAATGTGAGCGTTGCTTGGATTCGGTCAGTTGTTTTAAGGTCAGCTTCAGTAGTCGATCCTTGCGGTTGGATTGACCAAGAAATTTTGTCAGTTTGGCATGCTTGGATTTGATATCGAGCATGTCCAGACTCTGCTGGTTCAGCTCGCGCTGCAAATCGCGCTTTTGTTTGCGGGAGGCTCGAGAGCCAAGCAAGTACCCAACTAGGGTGGCAATAATGGTAGCAGTGGCTAGGCACACCACCAAAAGCGGACTGTTGGGAATCAAAGCTTCCATTAACTTTTTGGTGACTTCCAGTTCATGCCTTAATATCGAATTTTCAGCGTCGAATTTTCAGCATCGTACAGGCGACGCCGCTAATCAAAACCATAATACAAAATCGCACTACCAGACGAAATCAGAACGGTTACAATTGCGCGGTAATTAACACGAATTAACGTTAGTTCGAGACTCGGCCTACAATTCTATTTTGTTTCTTGGCTGGCTTAACTAGCCAAGTTAATTAGAACAGTGAAGCAGTCGACTGTTTGAGATTCTGCGCTGCACCGTTCCCTTTGGTAAAATACTCTTGGATAACAACGATTTATTGCGAAGATTGCGCTACGCGCTACGCTGTGATGATGCTCAAACATCGCGCTTCATTCAGCTCGGTGGAGGCACGACCACCACAGCGCAAGCTGCTCGATTTAGAGCCAAAGAAACTGAGGACGAGTTTACTCCATGTGACGCCGAAGTCGTAGCACAATTTTTAGACGGCCTTATTCTGGAAAAACGTGGTCCAAAACAAAGCAATGAACCCACAACAACTAATCCATGGCCAGATCGTTCAAAAAACAAACAAGCTGCTGCAGCGACACCAGAAAAAATGGAAGCCGAACAAATGGATAACAACGTTGTCTTGAAGCAGTTGCGCATTGCTTTATCGCTTCGTTCGGACGATGTGCACGCCATTTTAGTGGATGGTGGCAGTGCCATGAGTGCTTCGGAAGCGGGCGCTTTGTTTCGAAAACCAGATGCGCGAAACTATCGAAAATGTGGCGACCAGGTATTGCGTCAATTCATTGCAGGATTGGTTAAGCGTCGGCAGCAAGAATCGTAAGAGAGTGAGTGAAGATAACCAAGCCATGAGTTTACCCATAGATGACAACGTGGTCGTGTCGATGAGCTATCGGCTCGAAAACGGAAACGGCGAACTATTGGATTCCTCGCAAGGGCAGTTGCCGTTGGTCTATATGCACAATACCAATGCCATTTTGAGTAGTCTGGAGCGGGAACTGACGGGTAAATCCAAGGGTGAGACTATGGACGTCGTGATCTATCCAGAGGATGGCTACGGCTACGCTAAAGAAGAACTCATTCAGGAAGTTCCGCGTTCACATTTTGCTGGTATTGACCTAAGCGAAGGCTTGAGAGTCAAAGCATCGAACAAGCAAAACGAAGAGACTGAGATGCTGACTATTGTTGAAGTTAAAGACGACACGGTTGTGGTGGATGCAAACCACCCCTTGGCTGGTCAGATCCTGCATTTTAAAATCGTGATTGTGGACGTGCGAGAACCCACGAGCGCAGAATTGGAACAAGGGTTTGCCACCTCGACAAACCCTAAGTAAGTCTTGTTTAAGACGCCTTCTTGTACTCGCCAAAGGCTGATTTTTCATTTAGATCTTTTGCAAGCTCGGTCAGCGCTTGCGGTTTACTTAGCCCGTATCCTTGCGCATAGTCTACGCCCATGGTTCGAAGTTCTTGTAAAGTTTCATCATCTTCGACAAATTCGGCAATGGTGTGCGCGCCAACCGTATGCCCAATTTCGTTAATGGCTCGAACCATCTCTCGATCGATATTATCAGTGGCTAAATTTTTCACCAATGAGCCATCGATTTTCAGGTAGTCAATAGGCAGCTCTTTTAAGTAGGCGAAGGTTGAAAAGCCTGAGCCAAAATCATCGAGCGCAAAACTGCAACCAATCTTGCGTATGCGATCGATAAATTCGTTGGCCTTTTCCATGTTATCCACCGCAGCCGTTTCCGTAATTTCGAACGAAAGCCTTTGCGGGTCGATGTCGCGCATTTGTAGCTGCTGTACTACGAAGTCTGAAAACTCTTCGTCGATAAACGACATGCCTGATAAGTTAATCAGCAGACGGGGTGTTTCATACGCGTGCTGATGATCAACCACCCAATCAAGCACATGTGACAACACCCATCGATCGATTTCGGTCATGATGTTGTATTTTTCTGCGATTGGAATAAAGGCTGCTGGCGAAAGCAGCTCACCGGTTTCGCTAAGAATGCGCAGCAGAATTTCGCAATGCGCCATTTCCACGCCCTTGGGTAAAATTTTATATACCGGCTGATAAAACAGTACCAGACGCTCTTCCGCCAAGGCGGCGCGAATGTTTTGCATACCGGCGATATCGTTTCGGTATTTTACGATTTCGACATCGTTCTCTTGCGTGACGTGCACGCGGTTTCTACCAGATTGCTTAGCCACATAACAGGCTGAATCAACATCGCTGATGATAGATTCAATGTCCGTGTTAGAACCATCAATAGGAATCACGCCAATGCTTAAACTAATATTGAATGTTTGCTCGGCGTACTCGAACAAAAAGTCACTGACTAAAAGTCGTAGCTCTTCGGCTAGATTAATAACATCTTTGAATGTATCCCCGCGAGCGATAATGGCGAATTCGTCCCCACCTATGCGGGCAAACATATCGCCACGGCGTAATCGCGTTTGCACCATTGACGTGAGTTGAATGAGTAGCTGGTCACCGGCGTGATGGCCACAGGTGTCGTTGACGATTTTAAATCGATCCAAATCCACGAACATGAGTCCGTAGGCATCTTGCGAGCGCGGGGCAATGTCGATCGTGTGCTTAAGCTGAGCTTCAAACGAGCGCCTGTTATTTAAACCGGTCAAGTCATCATGGCTTGCCAAGTGGGCGATGCGTCTATTTGCACGGGTAACGCGTTTTACAACAAAGCCTGAAATTAACAGTGACGTACCGAATGCGCTTAAACACAAGGCAAGGAGTAACGCATGGGTCTGTGTGTTGCGCGACTGGTTGCTGGCTAAGGTTTCTTCAGCGAGTGTGCGCTCCAATTGTACAAGATCATTAAGGTGATTTAGTAGCACGAGCTCTTGAAGTTGCACCTCACCCAAAACTGATTTAAGCATGTCTGGTGTGTGGTTCATGCTGTAAATTTTGTCATTCGCTTTATCGTAAACTTCTGCGACACGCAGATCGGCTTCAGTGACTTTAATTAATATCTGTGTTTCGCGTTCGTTTGAGCCTATAGCCTCAAGCGCGTTTTTATTCGCCATGTACGATTCTGTACTGCTGATCAGCTTGTCGAATATTTTTTCGCGTTCGGTAGGATCTTTGATTTGCAATAACGATTTAACAGCACTAGAACGCAAACGAATAACGTCACGCATCTGATACGCAAAGCTGGTTTTTTCAGCATTGTCTTCGATCAAAGTCGACATTTCCTGATTGGCAGAATTAAGTGTTGCCAAGGATATAATCAAGGCCAGGCCCATCAACGCAAACACGGCCAAAAAACCGAGCGTGATGATGGCCTTCGTGTTGTCTTTTTTGTATGCGTCAGCCATGACGTATACCTTTTTGTTGGGCGCTCAATAGCCGCTCAAAAACGCGTTGGTTTTTTGCGCGAAATTGGCTGTTTAATAAGGCAAGCTTGGACGAGTGCCGAGCTTTACGTTTACTACCCCACCATGGGCCTATTTGACGTACCAAAGAATGCTGCCAATGCACGCTGGTTCTTCGCTCTTGTTGCGTTAAAATCGTTTCCATACGATTGACGTTGTAAAGTGTCCGTGGGGCTTCCTGTCCCGTGTAACTGTTATCGGCGAAATAACATATCCATTGATCGTTTTTTCGAGCGAATTCACGAAAAATTATCGCGGTATGGTGAAGATACGGTGTTATACAATAAAAAGTGTTTAAAAACAGGCGCTTAAGCAGGTGTTTCCAGCTGTGAATCATATTGCACGCTTACGCAGTTTGTGAGCTGATTCGCGTTTTTAAGATAGTAAGTTTAGGCAAAGACGCCGTGAATAAATAGTGCTTGTGGTTCCCGGCGCGATCGAAATACCCAGTAGTAACTGCCTTGTTGGTTGTGAGCAATGCAGTAGTCGCGACGCACGTCGTCTTTTCCCCACCAACCGTTTTCAATGCGCTCAGGGTGGGTAACGAGCTCCAGATCTTCCGTTGTGCGTTTGGGTTCGGGTAACAACCAAAGCGGCCGCGCTGGCCATTCGCTGGGTGGCTGTTTGGTTTCAAGCATGGCCGCAAGCCAGGCTTTTTCTGGCCGATGATCGTCATCAGGCAAAGCGGTGTAAAGAGAGTCTTTGCCAAGTCGTGCCATGAGGTTGTCGAATACATGCTGAACGCTGGTAGCTTGGGCTTGGCTTTTTTGAAAAAGGTCTTTTCCATCGCGTTCAACGTCGGCAAGTTCTGTGGCTTTGATTTTTATGCGCGTAACAGGCTCGGGTAGGCTTGTGTTAGCTAAACGTTCTTTGGCCACTTTAAGTAGGTGCGTGTGATCGGCTGTAGCACTTAGAAAGCGTAAGGCCACGAGGCTTGGTGGTTGGCGATGATGGTACAAAACGATGTCCAGAGATTTTACCCCATGGTCTCCCGATCGAAGATACCCCCCCAGTGCATTGAGTAAACGATTCAATGGAAATGTTAAGGCATTGGTATCGGGTGCTTCTAGTGGTAGGTCTAAGGCTTGTGAGAAAGTATCTGGTGCAACAAATGCCGGGCAAGGGTCGGGCAGTGTGCCGTTGATTTTATACACAAGGTCGGTGCACTGGTGGCCGAAGCGTCTGCTTAAAGCGGCCGGTGGTATGTCGATTAACTGTTGTAAAACACGAACACCTGATTGACGTAAACCGCGTTGGGTAAATTCATCGAAGTTTAAATACTCAACAGGAATATTGCTTAAGATGCGTTGCATAGCGGTGACTGAGCGCGCGGGTTCTTCAATGCCAGCATAAGCGAAAAGGGCTGCAGCGGTTGATGTGGGTGCTATGCCTACGATCATGTGTAAGCCTTGGGCTTGCGCCTCTGTGTGCAGCAAGTCCAGTAGTGAGTCCAAACCACCAAATAACTTTAAACTGGCCTTAACTTCTAACAAGATAGAAGCGGGCATTCTCGGTGTCACCCACGAAGAATAACGCAGTGCCCATAAAGCCAGTTGGCGAATATGCGCGCGTTGTTCGTCTTCTATGTAGTCGTTGACTTGTAAGTGCGGTGCAATAGCATAGGCACTGTTCAATGCCATGCCGCACTGAATACCATATTCTGCGGCCATTTCATTGCACGCCATAATTTGTCGTGATGAACCATGCTGATGAATAACCGCGGTTGGTACGGTTGCGTTGTCTGTTGAGCGTTGGCGGTCTATTGGCAACTGCGGAAAATACAAACAAGCCCAGAGCATGGTTTAAAGTGCTCTGATAACAGGGGTAGTAGGCGTGTTATTTGTCGGAATTTTATTGGTCGACACGGTATTGGTCGACATGGCCGGCATGGCTGGCCATTCAGCGCCTTGAGAACGATCAAACTGATTTGGATTTATATGTACCGTATGTTGTTTGCCACCACGAGATTTTATAATGTCGAGTGTCATCTGGTGCGATGACGCACTAACAATAATGCGAAGGGCAGCTGGCGAATGTTGGTTTTGTGCATTCGCTGGCCGATAGAGCGTTGCCCAGGTTTTACCTAGCTCGGCAGCCAACTGTAAGCGACGTTGTTTTTGTGCTGTTGTGCGATTCACCCAGCCAACAACCGATTCAAAAATACCGGCGCGTAGCAATTGCTCTGCAGCCCAAAGGGTATCGTCATCGCTGTTGGTATTGATGATGAGTAAACGTTCGAGATTGATTCCGGCGTTAGCAAGCGCTGGCGCATAAGGTAAGTAGGGCGGATTAACAAATGCAGCCCATTGGTTGTTTGACGTGACTTGTTGTAGCGCAGGTAGCAACAAGCTTATTTCGCCAATACCGTGTTGTTCGAGTAATAGCTCTGTTAAGCACCCAATACCCCAGCCACCGGATGGCAGTGCTTTATCGAGTTGTGGGTAACCGGTGGGTATGCAAGCGTGGTCGTTGTATTGATCGCGACCACGCCATAGGGTTTGCCGTAACGCTGGATGAGATTTAAAAAGTTCTTCTAGTGGTTTAGAGTGTGCCAATTACGAATCTACTTTGTATTCGGTGTACTCGAATGTTCGCAGGCACTAGTGCTCGCGACGTAATACGCCCACGTACACACCTTCGATAGTGAAATCTTGCTCACGAAGATCGACACGGATAGGTTCGAATTCTTCGTTTTCTGGCAGCAAAGTGACAATGTTGCCGCGCTGGCGAAAGCGTTTAACCGTGACTTCATCATCAACCCGCGCAACCACTATTTGGTTGCTACTGACCTGGTTAGTTGCATGCACCGCAAGTAAGTCGCCATCAAGAATGCCAACATCGCGCATGCTCATACCTTTAACCCGCAGCAGGTAGTCGGCATGAGGATAGAAAAGATCGGGTGTGACTTTGATGTGGTCTTCTATGTGGTCGCTAGACATGATGGGTTCGCCAGCAGCTACGCTACCCACAAGTGGCAGGCCATCTTCTGGGATGTCTTCAATAACGCGAATACCGCGTGAGGTACCCGAGATAAGTTCGATAGCCCCCTTTTTTTCTAGCGCGCGCAAGTGATCTTCAGCGGCAGTAGGCGAGCGAAAACCAAAGTACTCGCAAATGTCTGTGCGCGTAGGCGGAAAGCCGGTGGACGCAATGTGCGACTGAATCATTCGTAGTATTTCTTGTTGCCGCTTGGTTAATCCCTGCATTTTCTGGTTCCGTGAGAAAAGGGTGATACTGAGTATATTTACAGTTTACGAAATATGCAAGAGGATACTGTTTTTTTTCACAGCCCTCTTTTTTAGCAACCCTCGACCGCCAGTACGCGGCCGACGGACGCAGATTGCCTGATTTTAATCGCATCCTGATAGTCAGGATCGTTGTACCAGTCGTGCAGGGCTTGCTGTGATGGGAATTCGATGATAACCAAGCGGTCGTTGAATTCCTCGCCTTCCAGGGTTTGCACGTCACCACCGCGGGCGATGAATTTACCGCCATGTTTGGCAATGAGGGCCGGTGTTTTAGCGGTGTACTTTTTATAGGTTTCTGGGTCGCTAATAGAAACAGTTCCGACGATGTATGCACTCATAGTATGTTGTCCTGATTAAAGTAATAAATTCTAAGCTTAACGTTATTCCCATCGAAATAGTCGCGAACCGATGACGGCGCAGAATAAGGTAAAAACGATGAGGAAGAGTATATTCCAACGAACGTCGAGTAAGCTTGCGCCATCAATCATGATTGAGCGAGCGGCATCAACAATGTGCGTTAGCGGTAGTAATTGAGCGGCGCCTTTAACCATTGGATGGGCGCCTTCTAAGGAAAACCACACACCCGACATTACCATCATTGGCCATGTGAACAGGTTTAGCAAACCCCCGGCTAACTCTTCGCTAGCGGTTCTTGCTGCAACGAGTAAACCTAGCGTGATTAACGCAATCGCACCAATGGTGAGCACGAATATCAAGCTAAAGTAGTTCCCGTGCATAGTGAAGTCGAGAAAGAAGTGTGTACCGAAAAATACGCTCAAGGTTATGGCCATAACCAACCATAAACGTGAAGCGACTTGTGCGCTTAAAAACTCAATAGCGGCAAGTGGTGTTGCTTTAAGTCGTTTCAATACGCCGCTTTTTCGGTAGCGAACGATGACATAACCTACACCAAACAAGCAGCCAAACATCATGTTCAAACCTAAAATTCCTGGCAAGGCCCAATCAACGTAACGCACTTCGCGGCCAGAGATTTGTTCACGCAAATAAGTGCTGGCACCGTTCGCCATCAGCAATTGTTCAGCTAAATACCCGTTTGGTGAATTATCATTAACCCAGTAACGTTTGCTTTGCGTGTCTAATAGTAAATCGTATTGGTGTCGTTTTACTCTAACAATGGCATTGTCTAAGTTCTCTATGGTCACATATTGTAAGTGTTTCAAACTGAAGAAGGGTTCGCTTTCAATCTGCACTGGATAGACACCGATTTTTAAGATTGATCTGTTGTCGTTACCAAACATCACAGCAAGGCCTGCGATGAGCAGAATCGGAAAGAACACATTCCATGCCCACGATGAACGATCGCGAATAAACTCACGATTACGCGCCATAAAAACCGCACTGAAATGTTTGAAAGATCTCATGAGCGTAGCTCCTGCCCAGTAAGCTCTATAAATAAATCCTCTAAGCTACGCGAGCGGACTTCCATACCGGCAAGCGACACGCCGTGGTCGATTAAATGTTTAACGGTTAGGTTCAGATCAGTGGTTTTAAACTCAGCACGCGATTTTCCATGATTGAGCGTGTGTATATTTAACGCCGGTAAGGATGCTGGAACTGATTCGGCCGGTAGCTCCAATAATACGTCGTTAAAACTAGTTGATAAAAGCTTGTGTGGGCTGCCAGCAGCAATTATTTTACCGTGATCCATAAAAACCAATTCGTCGCATAGCAGTTTTGCTTCTTCCATGTAGTGGGTAGTGAGCACCACCGTTTTACCTCGCGCTTTAATATCATCTACCAACTGCCAAAAATTTCGGCGTGCTTGAGGGTCGAGCCCGGTGGTAGGCTCATCGAGAAAAATGACTTCCGGGTCGTTGACCAAGGCGATTGCCAGAAGCAAACGTTGTTTTTGGCCGCCGGAGAGTTTACGTGCATCGCGATCAAGAAACTCGTGCAAGGCGCATTGGTCAATGAGAATTTTTGCGGGAACGGTTTTCGTGTAAAAACTGCCAAACATATTCAGTGCTTCGCTGACTGTCATATAATCTTGCAGTGCTGTATTTTGAAACATGATGCCCGCGTCATGGCGAAAGCGCTCACCTATGGGTTCGCCTTTATATAAAATGCTGCCACTTGTGGGGGCGACGATGCCTTCGAGCATTTCAACGGTGGTGGTTTTGCCAGCCCCGTTTGGACCCAATAAACCAAAACAAGTACCTTGTTCGATGGTGAAACTGACACCGTCCACGGCCTTCACACTGTCTTTTTTGTTTGGTGTGAAGTGTTTGACAAGATCCGTAACTTCGATGATGGCAGTCATGCTGACTCCAGTGCAGCGTGTGGCATTGGTGCGTGGTTTCGTTATGCGTATGTTATGCATTAGATCACGTTTTTTGGTTCAAAGCAGTAATCTGAGGACACCGCGCAAAGCGGTATTTTTGTCGTGATTTAGAACTCGTCTAGCGCTGATAAACACACAATTAAGTTCAGGTGTTAAGCTTCGGTTTTGACGGTCCAATTTAAAGCGTACCCACACATGAATGCATTTGATGATCGATACCCGGCTCCGCCACTGGATTCACTGCCAGAGGATTTGCAGACAAGCATCAATGCTGTAGCTGAAAAAGCGGGCTTTATTCCGAACGTATTTGCCACTTTGTCAAGGCGACCCGATGAATTCCGCGCTTTTTTTGCCTACCACGATGCATTGATGGAGCGTGAAAGTGGATTGAGCAAAGGCGAGCGTGAAATGATTGTGGTTGCAACGTCTGCGATAAACAACTGTCTGTATTGCGTGATCGCACATGGCGCAATTGCTCGTATAAGAGAAAAGAACCCGAATCTGGCAGACCAACTTGCCACCGACTACCGTCGGGCTGACATTACGCCAAAACAGGTAGCCATGCTCGATTTCGCGATCAAGGTTGCAACCGATAGTGCAGCCGTTAACGCGGATGATTTTGCAGCGCTGCATACCCATGGATTTAGTGATGAAGATATATGGGACATCGGATCTATCACCGCGTTTTTTGCCATGTCTAACCGTCTTGCGAGTGTCACTGGCATGTTGCCAAACAATGAATTTTATTCGATGGGGCGATGATGAAGGACGTTACAACCACTCTTGCGCATGGTCGTGATCATTTAGCCATACCGGGACCTTCGGTTATGCCTGAACGTGTGCTGAGAGCTATGCATCGTCCGGCGCC
Organism: uncultured Granulosicoccaceae bacterium; assembly: GCA_938035945.1. Lineage (GTDB taxonomy): Bacteria > Pseudomonadota > Gammaproteobacteria > Granulosicoccales > Granulosicoccaceae > Granulosicoccus. Next base: position 43,387 of record CALHOU010000030.1, on the reverse strand, counting down.
AAATATTTACCAGGGCGAATTGGTTGATACCACAACAAGTATCAAAGCGGATTTAAATAAGATCGCGTCGAACAGTCACGACGTAGGGATTTTCATTGGTAACGGTCACGCTGCCTGGGAAGCCAGTTTGGTTAATACGTTTAGCCGTGGCGATAAGGCGTTATTTTTAATTAATGGGCGATTTGGTTTGGCATGGGCTGAAGCGGCCAAAAGTTTAGGCATTGATGCGGAGTTGCTTGATTGTGGGCACAAGCGTGCGGTTGATGTTGAGAAATTAGAGGCGACATTAAAAGCTGACTCTGCGCATTCTATTAAAGCTGTGTTAACTGTGCACACCGATACGGCTTCCTCATCGAGCAATGATCTTGCTGGTATTCGTCAAGCCATGAATAACGCTAAGCATCCGGCTTTATATATGGTCGATAGCATTGCTTCATTTGCGTGTGAGCCGTTCAATATGGATGAACTGGGTGTTGATGTGATGGTCACAGCCAGTCAAAAAGGCTTAATGACGCCACCGGGTTTGGCTTTGTTGTTTGTGGGTGAGCGGTTTTGGGAATTTCAGAAGAAGGCTGATTTAGTAACGCCATATTGGAATGCGCACGCACGCATTTTTCCAAAAATGTTTCCTGATAATTTTAATGGCACGCCACCAACTCATCATTTGTTTGCGTTGCGCGAAGCGTTGGATATGTTGCTCGAAGAGGGAATAGAAAACACGTGGCGCCGTCATGAAGTGTTTGCTCATGCTGTTTGGGCAGCCATCGATGCATGGGGTGGAGATTTCAAATGCAATATAGAAGATAAGTCCATGCGATCAAAAGCGGTGACGATGATTACTACCGCGCCGGATGTGGGCCGTGATTTACAGCAGTTTTGTAATGAGCGTTATGGTGTCGTGCTTGGTGTTGCACTTGCACCAGAACCTGGCCGTACCATTCTTAGTGACGCGTTTAGAATTGGGCATATGGGGCATTTAAATCCGTCGATGTTGCTCGGTACTTTAGGCACGATTGAGGCTGCGATGCAGGCATTGGATATTAAACGTGGGTCAGGTGCTGTTGAGGCGGCGGCAGCCGTGATTGGATCGAGCTAGACAAGATAAGAATCGCAACAGAGAAAATCCTGCTTCTCTGTTGCGCGATACAGCAGGCACTGGATATCCAAACCGCTCTTGACCATGCTGCGCTAAGCCCAGTACAAAAGTAGAGGGTTATTGATTAGGAGCTTTTGCTGTAGCTCTGGTGATGGTGCGATTACCGGGATACGATCAACCAGCAAACCATCGTCGGGAAGGTGACTTTTCATATTTGGGTGTGGCCAGTCAGTACCCCACAACACGCGATCGGGTGCACGCTGGATTAAACTCTTTGCAAATGGCGCAACATCATCATACGGCGGGCCATCTATGGTGAGTCGCTCTGGGCATCCGACTTTTACCCAGAATTTATCGTCGTCCATGAGATCTAAAAATGCTTTAAAGCCCGAGTTATCGACACCAGCTTTTATTTCCGGCCTACCCATGTGATCGATCACAACCGTGGTTGGTAAAGATTTTAAAAATGGCACTAATTCTTCGCGGTCGGCTTCTTCAAAATACACAACAACATGCCAGCCCAATTTTGCAATCCGTTCGGCCATGCGGGTGTAAACCGGTTTTGGTGCAGGGTCTACAAGCCGTTTTAGAAAGTTAAAGCGCACCGCACGGACACCAGCATCGTGCATATCTTCGAGTTCGGCATCGGTAATATCGGGGCTGACAACAGCAACCCCTCGTGCGTTGTCGTTTGACGCGCGCAGTGCGTCGACAAGGGCTGCGTTATCTTTGCCATGACAACTTGCTTGTACGATGACATTTTTACTAAAGCCAAGATGATCGCGTAGTGCAAACAGCTTTTCTTTTGGTGCATCGACGGGTGTGTATTTACGTTCGGGTGCGTATGGGAATTGATTGGCGGGACCGAACACGTGGCAATGTGCGTCGACAGCACCAGCTGGAACGACGAAATCAGGTTTTTTGGGGTTTGGGTGCCAGGTTGCGTCGCCTGTTTTTATATCTGCCATAGTCTTTGTTGATTAGTTGGTTATTACTTCAAGTCGAACGATACTTAGTTGCTTGTAGGTTACGTGTAAACACGCCCTTCAAATAATTTACGTGTTGTTCTCAACATACCTGCAGAGGTTACTGTGCCGTTATCAATTTCCAATAATGCGGGCGTTGCACCCAATGGGTGTTCCACATCGAGCACGCGATGCACACCTTTGCTGCTTGAAGCCAGAGGATAGGCGACAGTTGCTTCCATAACGCATGCTGTTGCAACACTGATGGCGCAAAACACACCGATAGTCGCGTGGCATCGATGTGGGATGAACGTTCTCGTCATGACGATACCGCCGTATTTTGCTGGCGCTAGTAAGGTCATCTTCGGAACTGATTTTTCTTTAACGTCGCCAAGATTCATCAAGGGGCCAGCTTGCAAGCGGATGGATTCGAGCTTGGCTTTTAGTGATTCGTTGGCATCCAATTCCTCACGTTTTTCATAACCGCTAATATCGAAATCTTGCGCGCGCAATAAAACGGTCGGCATGCCATTATCGATAAGTGTGGTTGCTACGCCATCAATAATATCTTGCGCATTACCGCTGGGCAGAAGTGCGCCACAATTGGAGCCGGCAATGTTTTGAAAAGTGAGTGGAACAGCCGCTGCGGTACCCGGCACACCATCTATTTTATCGTCGCCAGCATAATTCACGACGCCGTTCGGCGTGCTGATTTTTGCGATAGCGGTATTGTCTGTGTTTTGCATATAAATGCGCACAGGCGTTGTGCCGTCCAGCGCTGATACCAAGCCACGTTCAATAGCAAAGGCACCGACACCTGCGAGCATATTGCCGCAGCCTTGGGCGTCGCTTACCCGTGGTTCGTCAACGAACACTTGTAGAAATAAGTAATCGATGTCAATGTTCTCGCGATCGGACTTTGCCACAATCGCAACTTTTGAACTTAACGGGTCGGCACCGCCCATGCCATCGATTTGACGTGCATCGGGTGAGCCCATAACGCGAAGTAAAATTGCGTTACGTTCCTTTTCGTCGCTGGGTAAATCGCTGGCTAGGAAAAACCCGCCTTTCGATGTACCGCCGCGCATCCATGTGCAGGGGATGCCATTAGACATACTTTAAGCCCTTATCTTCAAGACGTTGGCGCATATCGTAAATGTCTAAACCAAGTTCACCGTTGGCGAGTCGTTCGCGTTTGGATTCTTCATTGGCAAGACGTTGTTCTGATTTTTCCAGAACAATTTCTGCATCTTCTCTGCGCACTACACAAACGCCGTCGTCATCCGCAATCATAACGTCGCCTGGGTTTACTAATTGGCCAGCACAAATGATTGGCACATTAACCGAACCGATGGTTTCTTTAACAGTACCTTGCGCAAAGATGGCGGTTGACCAGACGGGCATATGCATTTTTTCTAAGTCAACGGTGTCTCGTACGCCTGTATCGGTAATTAAACCAACGCCGCCTCGCGCTTTTAGAGAGGTAGCTATCAGGTCGCCAAAGTACCCTGCGTTAGACGGTGAGCTGGGTGCCTGTACAAGAATGTCGCCGGGCTTAACTTGTTCAATTGCAACGTGCAGCATCCAGTTATCGCATGGTGCTGCAGATATGGTTAGGGCTGATGCCGCTAATTGTGTGCCTTTATAAATAGGGCGCATGTTAGCGGCGAGTAATCCAATCCGACCCTGCGCTTCGTGCACAGTAGCAACTCCACATCTGGCTAAGCCTGCAATGACTTCTGGGTCTGCGCGTTCTATGTGTTGAACAACAATATTCATAAGTGAAAGCCCTTAAAGCTCGTCAACGGTTCTTGGGTATACAGATTGAAAACCTTCCGCGTATTGCGCTGGGCGTCCACCTGCCATGCCACCTGAATTGCGGCGAAAATGATTGCCACGATTTTGTGCCACGTTGGTGTAGTAGTCCCATAAGTGTTCTTGACCTTGCATGCATTCGATCGCAGCACGTTTGTTATCCCACACGTCGGTTATATCTAAAAACACATCAGGCTTCCAGCCCATTTGTTCAGTTTGATGTGGTTCGAACAGATACAGTTGGGGTGCACCAAGTACTTTTTCAGCGGGGTTATGGCCCCATGCTTGTGCGATCATGCGGCATTCCATAGCAACCTTCGTTGCGTAGGAATGATCTGTATTGTATGGGTCGTAGTGAGAGTGGCTCATCATAAATTGCGGTTGCACACTTCTTATAACATCGACGAGTCGAAACTTGGCATCGCGATCCATGTCCAGCGGGTAGTCGCCTAAATCAAAAAATTGAATATCGTGCGCGTTTAATGCCTGGGCTGCATTCTCGGCTTCCTTGCGCCGCTCGGTTTTCACTTTTTCCAAGTTCATATCCGGCAATTTCCACAGCTTGGCCGATTCACCGCGTTCGCCATAAGATAAGCACACAATAGTGACCTGATAACCCAACTTCGCATGCAGCGCGATCGCGCCACCACAACGCCAGACAAAGTCTGCTGAGTGTGCGCTTATGATGAGTGCTGTTTTTGTATCCGCCATGCAGATATTCTCCCTAATTGCTCGATTTGCCGATTAATAATGCAATACGAAGTATAGTAATACAAACTAGCGTTCGGTCTTGCGGTTTTTAATTCTGTACGCTGTAACGTCGAAAATCGTGTTGAGCGGCCTGTGTTTCATGCTAAAAATTTCCAATTCCGTTGAAATTCCACTCAGTGAGATCGAATTTGATGCCATTCGGGCGCAAGGCGCGGGTGGTCAGAATGTGAATAAAGTATCCTCAGCGGTTCACCTTCGATTTGATATTGCACAATCATCGCTGCCCGTATACTACAAAGAGAGGCTGCTTGCGTTCAGTGATCAACGCATTTCCAGTGACGGCATTATCGTGATCAAGGCGCAGAAATTTCGTAGCCAGGATAAAAATCGAGATGATGCATTGGAGCGGCTATCACTGTTGATCAAAAAAGCAACCGTGGTGAAAAAATCGCGACGCGCGACCAAGCCATCTAAAAATTCTCAGAAGCGACGAATGGATTCGAAAAACAAACGCGGTAAAGTTAAAAGCTTGCGCCGTAAGATCGATTTCTGAAATACTCCTGCAAAACATTAACAGGCGACTTTGCTATGCCAAAATTTCTCAGCGACGCGCAGGTCGCGCAGTATCATGAATACGGGTATTTATCACCGATTGATTTGATGTCTGAAGACGAGGCTGTTGCTATTCGTGAGCAGCTCGAGAATGCGGAAGAGCGATTCCCGGAGCATATTAATGCGGAGAATCGGAACAACGCGCATTTGGTGTTTAAATTTTTAGATGAGCTAGCGTTTCATAACACCGTTCTGGATATTGTTGAAGACCTTATTGGCCCGGACTTTTCGTTGTGGGGTAGTGTGTTGTTTATTAAAGATCCCAGCTCGCCGCATTATGTGAGCTGGCATCAAGATGCAACGTATATGGGCATGACATCGAATGATTTTGTGACTCCGTGGATTGCGCTATCGCCAAGTAATCGGGAAACGGGTTGCATGAGCATGATTCCGGGTAGCCATAAGAATAATATTCGACCGCATGATGATACTTATGCACAAGATAACATTCTCACACGCGGCCAAGTAGTCAAAGATGTTGATGAATCTACGGCGGTGGATTTAGTTCTAAGACCAGGTCAGATGTCGATCCATCATGGTGAAATTGTGCATGGCTCGCAAGCGAATGTCAGTCAAGAGCGGCGTGTTGGGTTTGCGTTGCAATCTTACATGCGCACAGACATCAAGCAACATATCGGAGAAAATATGTGGCTACCGGTGCGCGGTAAGGCACATGCTGGTGACGATATAACCGTCTTGCATCGACCAGAATCCAGCATGGACGATGCGGCTGTGAAACAACGTGAGCACGTGAATAAGAATTTTGGTGATATTCTTTATCATGGTGCGCAGCAGCGGCGCAATTATTAATTTGGGGTTATTTTCTGGGGTTTATGCTCTGGAATTTATGTCAAAGCTGCTTTAATAGATTAGCCATCTCGATTGCCGCAAGCGCGGCTTCTTCACCTTTGTTGCCGGCTTTACAGCCTGCGCGTTCAATTGCTTGTTCCACTGTTTCAGTTGTAATGACGCCGAGTGTGCAGGGTACACCACTAGACGTGGCTGCATTGCCAATTCCTTTGCTGGCCTCTGATGCAATCAGATCAAAATGAATGGTACCGCCGCGGATTAGTACACCTAAACACACAACAGCATCGTATTTGCCACTCTCGGCCATCTTTTTTGCCGCCAGTGGAATTTCAAAACAACCAGGAACAATGGCAACGGTAATATTCTCGTCTGCTACATCGTGCCGGTGCAGTGCATCTTTAGCACCCGCTAACATTTGCTTGCCCATGAAATCATTCCAGCGCGTGGCGACGATACCGATTTTTAGATCTGTGCCGATAAGATTTCCTTCGATTGTGATTGCCATGATTAGTACTCTTGGTAAATTAATTCTAGTAGATAGCTGTGGGTGTTAGTTAGTTAAGCTCGTGACCCATGCGATCGGCTTTGGTTTGCAAGTAGGCAGCGTTGTGTTCATGCATTTCTACTTGATGCGGTAACTGTTCAACCACCTTAATGCCAAGTGATTTAAGGCCATTAACTTTCTCAGGGTTGTTGGTCATGAGTTTTACTTCGTTCACGCCAACACTTTTTAGCATTAATGCAGCGGTGTCGTATTCGCGCGCATCTGCTGGGAAGCCAAGTTGATGGTTCGCGTCAACTGTATCAACGCCGGTATCTTGTAGTTCGTAGGCACGGATTTTATTGCCTAAGCCAATACCACGACCTTCTTGTCTTAAATAGACCAGCGCGCCGGAACCGTTTTTTGCGATGCGTTTAAGGGCTGACTGTAGTTGTTCTCCACAGTCGCATCTGAGCGAGCCGAATGCATCTCCGGTTAAGCATTCAGAATGTAACCGAACCAGTGGCGCGGTGCCGGCAACGTCGCCCATACTCAATAAGCTGTGCTCTCGACCTTGTTGATCACGAAATACGCTAATTTTAAATATACCGTGCTCGGTTGGTAGTTTGCTGGTACCGATTAGGCTTATGTTGCTCTCGGTATTGATAGCGATGTTGTCGTTATCGTTGCCGCTTTGTTCTCTGTACGCTGCAATTGCATCAACGGTTGTGATGAGCATATTGTGTTTGCGTGCGAACTCACACAGCTCACCCAAACGCATCATCTCGCCTTGTTCATCCATTATTTCGCAAATTACACCGGCTGGCGTGAGCCCCGCCAGTTTTGCAAGATCAACACTTGCCTCCGTTTGCCCACGCCGTTCGAGCACACCGCCATCGCGGGCGCGCAAAGGGAACATGTGCCCAGGCACGGCTATGTCTTCGGGTTTCGTGCTTGGGTCTATCAGTGTTTTAATAGTTTGCGCGCGATCAGGTGCGGAAATGCCAGTGCTTACATTTTTCGCCGCTTCAACGGAGACGGTAAAACCCGTACCGAAACCGCTGCGATTTTGCTCCTGCGGAATCATCATTGGTAGTTGCAGGCGATCGATCATGCTCTGTTGCATGGCGATGCAAACCAAACCGCGCCCGTGCGTAACCATGAAATTGACTTTGTCGGCCGTACAGAACTCGGCAGCAATAACTAAGTCACCTTCGTTCTCTCTATCTTCATCATCGACGACTATGACAAACTCACCGTTTTTTATCGCAGCGATCGCTTCGTCTACGCTGGCGATCTTAATGTCAGTCATAACCGTTCTCTTTTAGGGTTTGGGTGGTGATGTTTGAACTGGATACAGATATGTTTTTATGCTCGATAATGCGTTCCACGTATTTGCCGAGCACGTCGACCTCGATATTGACCAAGTCACCTTCAGATTTGGTGGGCATTACGATATGTTGTTGCGTGTAGGCAACCAAGGTTACATTGAACCAGTTTTCGCCTGTGTCGACGACGGTTAAGCTTGTTCCGTCCAGTGTTATATAGCCCTTGGTAACGATGTATCGCATGAGTTCTACAGGGACTTCAATGGCTACCCATAATGCGTCTTGATCCTTTCTAAAACTTTTTATAGAGCCGGTAGCATCAACATGTCCCTGCACGAAATGGCCACCCATGCGGGTTGATGGGGTAACAGATCTTTCTAAGTTGACGGGTGCGCCTGTTTTTAGCTGATCAAGGTTCGTGCGGCTACGGGTTTCGGGTGCGAGGCCGGCGGTGAAACTTGATTCGGTAAGTTCCGTAACGGTTAAGCACACGCCATTGACGGCAATGCTGTCGCCGAGTCGGGTGTCAGCGAGAACAGTATTGCACTTTATACTAAGGTCAAAGCCTGAACTTGTGGGGTTGCAAGCCAACACCTGTCCGAGCTCTTCAACTATTCCGGTGAACATGTGTGTACTTCGCCTTTAATCAGTAAATCGTTATTTAAATATTCAACAGTTACGTTGCTGAGTCTGGGTGCTGCTTTGAGCTTATCGATGCCAAGGCCGCCGACACTCGGTGCGGCCTCTGTGCCGCCTATTAGCATGGGAGCGATGAACGCCCATACTTCGTTGACCAAGCCTTCATCGAAGAAGCTGCCAAGTACCGTCTGGCCGCCTTCGACCAGTAAGCTTTGAATTTCTCTTAAACCGAGTTCTTTTAGTAGAGCGCTAAGATCGGGTCTTGTTGTGCCAGCGGTACAGGGCAGTGTAAGCACGTCAACACCAAGTTGTTTTAATTGATTAGCGTGTTCTGCAGGCATCGCATCGGTGGTAACAACGAGGGTGCTGGCGGGCAGGTTTGTGTCAAAGATGGCGTTGTCGGTAGTTACACGACCGTGACTGTCGAGCACTATGCGAATCGGGTGAGCGGCTTGTGTATATTCATGTGCCTGTGGATTACGCACGGTGAGTTGTGGTTGATCTTTAATTGCGGTAGTCGCGCCTATCAGTATTGCATCGACTGCTTGGCGGGCAGTGTGTCCCCGTAGGCGAGCTTCTTGTCCAGTTATCCACTGGCTGTTGCCGGTGCGTGTAGCGGTTCGACCATCTAAGCTGCTGGCAAATTTAGCTATAACAAACGGCGTCTTGTTGTTTTGGTGGTGGAAGAAGAAACGGTTTGTTTGTCTGGCCGCTTCTTCGCATATTCCACCGGTTACCGACACACCCGCCGCCTGTAGCAGCTGTGCGCCACCCCGTGCGTGATCGGTAGTGTCTGATGTTGCATACACCACGTGGCTCAATTGCGCATCCAAGATGGCGTTGGTGCACGGTGGCGTTTTACCGTGGTGGGAACAGGGTTCTAATGACACATACATTGTTGCGTCTTTTGTGGAGATGTTCTTTGCTTTAGCGTTGTTAATTGCATCGACTTCAGCGTGAGCTTCACCAGCCTGCTTGTGCCAACCCTCGGCAATAATCACGTTGTCGCGCACGATAACCGCGCCCACGAGAGGGTTCGGGCTTACATTACCCGTCGCTCTTTGGGCGAGCTCAATGGCTCGTTGCATAAAGTGTTCGTGTGTCGGCATTCACCGGCCCCTTAGTAATATCGGGGCGGCATGACACTAGGATGCATCGCGCAAGCGTTCGCGGATTTACTCCGCCAAACGACCTCGCGCCACGGCAACATGAAGGGTTCATGCGCGTGGATCGCTACTTAAGTGTCCTAAACTTCTCCCATCCGGACTATAACCGTCGGCTCTGGAATTTGACCAGATCAACCGCGTACTTATGCAGTAAGCAGCTCACGGGCTTGGCGTGATCTACACGCCCTACCGTCGGTGGGGAATCACACCCCGCCCCGAAGCTTAAGCGCTGAAATTACATGAATTCTGGTGGGATCGCAACAATCTTAGGGACAACTTGGCGCTATGTAGAGGTTTGGCTCGGTCATTGGTTGCAAATTTGTGGCGTTTTAGTGCTAATGGCTATCGAGTACCAATTTTGACAGCCAGCCGCCCGAGTGTTCCGTATTCAGCCGTGATTTGATCGCCATCTTGCACGAAAGGCGCGCCGGTGCAGGTACCGCAACTCACGAGTTGCCCCGCTTTCAAACCCAGCTTATGCATATTAGGTTGGTTGAGCAGCCAACAAACGAATTTTAGCGGATGGCCATATATGGATATGCCGCTATGGCCATTGATGGTTTCTTGGTTGGTAATATCTAGTTGTACGGGGTGCTTTTCTAGGTCTAAATCTTGCCATGCATGACATGGTTCACCAACTACCATATATTGATTCGCTCCAAAATCCGCAATAACTGTCGCGCCAGGTTTTTCACTCATGGTTGAAAACCGAGAGGCTACAAACTCTAATCCTGGAGCAATCCAATCGATGTGATCTTCAAGTTTAGCTAGCGTTACATCTTGATCTTCGCGATGGAAATCGTTTTTCATGCACGCAACGAATTCCGCCTCAACACGTGGTTTATGCTGGAGATGTAAATCCAACTTCAGCTCATCCTTCAAACCATTGTTAGTGGCATAAGCACTTTTATATATTGGTCCGTAGAACGGCTCATTTAAACCAAGAATCTCTAGTGTCTCGTTGGCGGTGGCGCCTATTTTATAACCTAACAGCTCGTCTTCATCTGAACCTGTTGTGGTGCAAGCGTTTTGAATGTCGTAGGCTTGCGACAGCGTTAGCTCATTGGGAATAGGATCGCAAAACGTGCCTGATCTTCGTGAGTGCCAAAGATTTTCTGAAATTATATTTGATTGTTTCATAACATTCTCAGCTTGCTCGGGCTCGCGTGGAATTTCCCCGACGTTTTTATCTTGCGTATCGATGGTAGTTTGATGGCCGTCGAATGCCAAGCTACTGCTAGATTCAGACTCGCCCTTATTTCGAAATTCAGTATACGTCATATTATGACTTTATTTAATGATATCCAAATTGGAAAAAGTGAATACGTGTAGATTATTTCTGTGCTTTGATCGAAACATTTACTGAATCAAAGAGTGAATACGTGGAGGTTTTTAAGGTTGCTGAAGTAATAGTGACAACACTCTTGTTAAGTTCACTGATCATTATGTCTACAATCCTAACGTTGAATTGAAATGCTGCATGAGACGCAAGATTTTGTTCCCAAGCTATCAATCCCTTTTTGTTTTTCAATTTATTTTAATATTGTTCTTTATACTGTATATAACAACAGTTTTATATGATACGGTGAATTCTAAGTCAAAAATTACTTCGAGATTTATTTTAAGCAAAAGGATTCAGCATGAAATCAAATTCGGAAAGCGCATCAATCGAAGAGAACACAAAAGAGCAAGCAACGAAAAAGCTAAAATCTCAACAGAGCCGTTCGAATCATGCTGTTGAAATGATAACTAACGACCTTGGAAATGGACCTGAGCGTATTGAGTATATTCCGAGTTTCGCAAACGAACCATCGAAGTCGCACAGTCAATGTGCTGAAGAATGTGGAACGGGTACATCGAGCAGTAGTACCGAAATAGATGAGAACGAGAAAATTGTGAAGTGTTTACTCGATCTCGCCGAAGAAGAAAATTCAAATTTGTGCCAGCAACTTGAATTGCTGGTTAAATTTGATGAATTACAGGGCTGGAAAAAATACGGCTCGAAAAGTTGTGCTGCATGGATCAGTGTCTATATGCGCGTAGACATACGCACGGCGTGGGAGCGTTTGCGAGTAGGTAAATGCTTGCGGGAGCTTCCCAAACTACAAAGCTATTTTAAAAGCGGTCAACTTAGTTGGTCTAAGCTAAGGCTTTTGACGCGAATTGCCAATCCAGAAAATGAACAGTTGCTTGGTTTAGCCTCCATCGACGCTACTGTCAGCGATGTCCAACGAATTTGTGAAGAGTATCGATGGCCGGAAATTAATGATGAGCCCGACGATACAGTCAAAGCAAATAAACAGTGGCAGCGCCGTCGATTGAATTGGCGACGGCTACCAGATGGAAATACGCAAATAAAACTAATCTTACCGCCTGAATTCGCGCAAAGTTTTTTATTAGGAATTGAGCAGTGTGAGGAAATCTTATATCAAGAACATGAAACTACAGTTGGTAATAGCTCATCAATGGCGGAGATTGATGATCTTTCAGACGAAAGTGGTGTACGCGAAGACAGCTTGGAAACGGATATTACGCCAGCGCAGAGACGAGCCGATGCGGCCGTTTTAATGGCCGAACGAAGCGTTGTTTTTGAAGGTGAGCACGCCTCTGTGTCGGATCGATTTCAAGTTGTAGTTAATATCGATAATGATAGCCTCTCAGCCAATGATATCGAGAATGGTGAGAATTCACCCAAATTGGTTAGAAATCCGATGATTGAAGGCATTGGTTCTATTCCTATCAATAGTGCGCGTCAAATCGCATGTGACTGTAGCGTGGTTAAAATGGTCACTGAGGAAGGAGAACCAACTTCCATTGGTCGTAAGCAAAGGGTTTGGCCTCCCGCAATGCGCCGAGCAATTTTAACCAGAGATCGTCACTGTCAATTTCCAGGTTGTTCGTCACATAGACACTTGCATATCCATCATATTCATCACTGGGTAGATGGTGGGGAGACTTCAATAGAAAACGGCGTATGTTTGTGTCAATACCACCATCGTGTAATTCACAGTGGGAAGTACGTGATTGAACGTGCCGCTTCAAGCTCAGAATTGCCAGACGAGTGCGAAATGCTCGAGGCCAAGCGCAAATTACTACCAATGCGAAGTCGTTTTGTCGTTAGAAGGGTAGATTCAGAAATGGAATCCAAGTTTAGTTATTCATCATCGAAACCAAGCAACTACAGCGAATCGCAATTTGAACAACCAACCGATTGGTCAAGTGAGAACAGCAATCAAATTCGCGAGAAACCTCCACGTGGAGAGTATGTGTTCCGGAGTTATTGTTGCTGTTAGACAATACGCTAACGACAATATAAGCACGAATGGGAGAAACTATCAGTTCGAATAAAAACAGTTGTGTTGAAAACTAAGTTTAGCGCTTCAAATAAGCTCATCGCTTGGCGAATAATAAAATGTACGCGCTCGATACGCGAGTAATTGAATTATTTGTCGCAAAAGTTCGAGTTGAATGAAGCAATTTAGAGGATGCTATTAAAATAGTTGAAAAAAAATTAAATCCATAAATCGCTTCAATAACAAGTAGATGCGTGTTTGATTAGTGTTTTTTCTGTGACTGCGTTCAAATTAGTTGTTGACAAATCATTAGTGCGGGATAATTATCCCACCTATGGATAAACAACTTAAATCAGCTTTAACACGGATGGCTGCGTCGATTCTTCGACCGTTGATCAAAGTTTTAATGCGCCATGACTTCTCACACTCAGAACTAACTGAATTAGTTAGAAAAACCTATGTGGAGGTGGCATACGACGCTTTTAAAATTCCCAATCACAAAATGACTTATTCACGTGCGGCCTTGCTTACGGGATTAAGTCGCAAAGAAGTCGTTCGTCTACGACGACAAATCGAATTATCCAACTCACCTCAGCTGCGCCTTAGCTATGTTGCGAAACAAGTGGTACAAGGTTGGTTAACTGATAGTGATTACCTGGATGATCTCCAAAATCCTAGACAGCTACCATTGAAAGGCGCACAGTCCTCATTCGCGAATTTGGTTAGCAAATATGCTGGAACTGTTTCATTTTCCTCACTTTTAGATGAGCTCGGACGATGTGGAATTACTTCCCAAAATAGCTTTGGTGTCGTTGAGTTAACGAGTGACGGCAAGATACCAATGTTTGAAGAGCTTGAGCGAATTCGAGTTATGTCCGTGTGTGTATCAGATTTATTTGGCACAGCTGTACACGATTTAAATTCGTCAAATAACGATATTCGTTTTCAGAGGCAACTCGTTTATAGTGGAATTGAGGAAAATCTTGCTAGGCGTTTTCACGATGTCGGTAGCGAGAAAGCTATGGCTTTGTTCAAAACGCTTAATGAATTTCTTTTTTCAGGTGGCTCAAATTTAGATCCGATGCACAGGGAAACAGGGAAGCGTGTTGGACTTGGTATTTACTATTTTGAGGGCGCTAAGCAAGTTAAGAGCGTAAAAATGACGAGTGACGAATATGCATGATGCAATAAAGGGAATTAAGTTATTTACTTGTATCGTAGTGATCGGTCTGCTATTGACTGGTTGTTCAAACGGAGGCGTTGACCCGGATGACGATCGCGAAGGTGGAGTTATTGGCACCGGCCTTATCCTTAGAGGTACCGCTACCGATGTGCGTGTATTCGCGAACAACACGCTAGAGATTAAAGCGCAATCAGGTGAAGTCAGCAAGGCAGTCATAGATGATACCGGCAGATTCAGAGCACCGTCAGTAAAAGGTACAGGCCCCCACTTGCTACGTGTCGATTTAGGGAATGGTGAATTCAGATACGGTATCGCTTTTAATAACGAGCGAGCGAATGTACATAGCTATAGCGATGTCATAGTTCGCAATTGGTTCGAAAGTAATAATGGCAATCTGGATTTCGAATTTGACCAGGCCAGCATATCTACCCGTTTACCAACACAGCAACAATTTAAAACCACAGCTGATGAAATTTTCGCATTAGCTAGACTGGTGTTACAAGGAAATAATCTAACCGGCGAAGATATTTTGTCGGGTGACTATGATTCAGTAGACAATAACAAGGGCATAGACCAGTACTTGCGTGATAACCCCATCCTAATTCAGCAAGACAACATCTCTGTTGTCATGACTGATCCGGTGACTAAAACGCAAAGCGTTACTCGATCTGGTTACTCACTGTTCGAACTTGCGACCGAGCCAGACACGCAAAGTCCAGAAACGCCTGAATCCGTGCGCGCGTTAGCGAGTGCCAACAACGAAGTAATTATTGTATGGGAACCCGCCTTTGATAATCGCGGTGTAGTTGCTTACGACATATTTAGGGACGGTGATTTAATTGCTACTACCCCGTATCCAGTATTCGTAGATACAGGTCTGGACGCCAATCGCGTGTACTCATACGAGATTTCCGCCACGGATGCCAGCGACAATACGTCTACCACATCTGTTGCAGTCACAAACAGTACTCTTTCTGAACCAGATAGTATTGCCCCTCCAGCCCCTGTTCAGCTTATGGTTAACGCAAGTTTGGGGCGCATGGATTTGCTTTGGGGACAGAATAATATCGGGGATGTGGTGCAGTTTGAAGTGTACCGCGGCCGTAACAACAATCCGAACGAAATATTGCAGACAGTGACCAGTAGTGTAATGACCGATATTACGGTTTCGAGCGGTGTTAACTATTGCTATCAGGTATCGGCTATTGATGCCAGTGGCAACACATCCGAACGCAGCGAAGAGGTGTGCGAACTGGCAGCTGGTGAGGAAGTGCAAACGCTTAATGACCAGCCATTGGAAAAAGTACCAGCGCTCGCCGGTTTGACCATTCCGGACATCGAAGAATTGAATTGCAATGCCACATGGACTGAATTAGACATACAAGGATTCACACGGACCGAACCATTATGTTATTTGGTAAATAATTCCATTACCGTCTCCAATGGCGGAAGATTTAGCATATCGGCTGGCACAGTGTTCAAGTTTGCTGCTGGTACCGGGTTGGTTGTCACTGCTGGTGGATCGCTTAGCGTGGAAGGTACGAAGAGCTCACCTGTTGTCCTGAGTGCACAAGATCCAACACCAGGCTTCTGGAGCGGCATTGTCTATGAGGCCTCCAATAGTTCGAGGAATATCCTTGTTAATACGGTAGTCGAGTATGCGGGTGGCGGTATTCACAACGCAGCGGTGGCGCTTAACGCGGTGGAGGGTCAACTCGCTCGTGTGGAAATTACCGGCAGCGTTATCCGAGATTGTGTCGGCGTTGGTGTAAGGGCAAGCAATGAATTAGATAATCTGAGTCGGCTTGATGGTTCAATAATTACAGGTTGTGACATGCCGCTGAGTGCACATGTGCACGGTCTAGCCGGTGTAACACAAAGAAATGATTTCGCAGGTAATAGGGTGGATCTTATTAATCTTGGAAATGCCCAAGTAAATTCTGACCTAGAAATTAAAAAGCTCGATGTGCCGTATGTCTTAGATGAACTTATCGTTGATTCAGGTAGATTAACGATTCTGGAAGAGGTAGAACTACAGTTCAGATCTGGAGGAGCGCTACGAGTGAGAAGTTCCTTGAGTACCAGAGAAAGCGCTACGCGACGAGTGAAATTAACCGGGACAGTGCAGGAACCGGGGCATTGGATGGGTGTTGTAGGGGTTGGCCAGGTAGCATTGCGATCGGTAGATATCGACTATGCAGGTTACGTGCAAAACGAACCAAAATTCTCGGGCGGTTTGTTGTTGGCTCTTGATGGCCAGGTATCATTGTCAGATGTCAGATTTAACAATGGTTCTTCCTATGCAATAAATGTTCGTGGTGCAAATAGTAACTTAACATCTATCAATAATGTTTCAATGCAAAACAATGCTCAGAGCATACGAATTCCCATCGATAAGATAAATCAATTAGGTACTGAACCGCTTACAAGCTCCAATTTTGATAATACGATCGATGTGTATGCTGGCATTGAGAGTAGTGGCAGTACGGCAATGCGTAATCTGGGCCTGCCGTACACATTACTAGATTCGCTCAACTGGATTAACGGTTCTCTAAGCTTGTATCCGGGTGTAAATGTGTATATGGGCAACGATGTCGGTATAAACATTGGCCAAGGCTCGATCTTTAGTTCTCAAGGCACGCTAGACGAGCCAATTACGTTAACACACCGATCACAAATTCCTGGTTCATGGAGTGGTATAAAGATCGCGTCTAACAGTAGCGCGAACCGTATCGCTCATACCACCATTGCATTCGCCGGTGCGATGAATTCGTCAGTATCCTCAGCAGTTACGTTGAACTGCCCCGACGGCAGTTTAGCCATCGAAAACACCAAAATCGAAGATAGCTACGGATGGGGAATTGCTACAGAGGGCACAGGGCAGTGCAACCTCACGGTCGGCGATGACGTGCAATTTAATCGAAATCGACTCGGTGGTATTGAGAACTGAGTTATTCAGGGAGGAGTTAGGTTTAGCAACATGGATTTTTGCAAAGGAATGCAATTGTTGCTATGTAGTGTGCGGCAGGGTTACAAGGATAGTTTCCTTGCCGCATTTTTTTATGGTATTTCAAGTATCTGCAGTTTAAATCCCCATCGCTTCTCGATTTCTAATTTGGCCCGTTGGATTTGCTCAATTTGAGCGAGGCTAGCCATACCAGCCTGGATGATTATATCAATGGTGATCGCATCAAAATCGTCACGGCTGATGGTTGTAGTGACACCATTAACGGTAGCCGTCAATATATTACGTTCGCCCAGTTTGTCCAAAAGATCGGTTCGTACAGATTCTGCATCATTTAGTATTTGATCGTAAAGAGCGTCAGGGTTATTCGGGTTATTAAACATATCAGCGCTCAGATCTCTGGTCTTAACGACCCGAATTTCTCCTCCATCGATAAAATCAACAACGGGAAATGTAGTCACCGTACTTCTATAACTGTCGTAGTAATCAATGTTCTCCAACGCGCGTTCAATTCTAAGCCCTCTTCGAGGGTGTAAATAGTCTTCGAAAAAGCTTCTGCAGTCTGCAGGTCGTACGTCTATCTGTACTGAATGGAGAAGGATTGGAGATGTTTGAAAGTCAAACACATTCTCTTGATCAACTGTTCTACAAAAATCATCTTGAACAGTCTCAGGTTCAAGGCAATCGTGAATAGCACTCTGGCTGGTAGCGATTGGTTCGGTCGTACCGGCCTGCGCCAAGCAGGAAATCGATGCCACAGTTGCGAGTACAGTTTGATTCAGAATTAATTTAAACAAAATTCTAACGTCCATATTAGAAAACAATAATTAGTACGATACCGTTTTAAATTAGGTAAAACAATATTTAAATTTATAGGGTTTTTTCTATATTTATATTATTCGGCTCTCGTTACTCTTAATGGCGAATCACATTTTATGAGCGAACGAATTAAAATAATGAATCCTATTTTTCTTTCCGTTGTTTCAATGCCTAAAATTTTTCTGGCCACGTGTCAGACACTGCTGGTTTCATGCTCGCTGGTCTATAAAGTCAATGCTTCCTTGCTACCCAGCATTAATATCGAAAACTCTCAAGAGATTCCATCAATTAAAGCTGTACTACGCACACATTTGAGTGATTCAGATCAAATTATAGAGTATTGGGTTAGCTTATCCCCGGGCGGCATATTTGTTACCAATGGAGAGTTTGAATTAATCAAGAACTTCAAAGCTCAACGTATCTGGCTAATGGATTTAACTCGTAAAATTAAACACGGTATTGATCTAGTCGAATACTCTAAAATTAACCCGGATAGCGCTGCTCAACTAGCCGGGCCAGCAGCTCAAAATAACATCATGGGTGTTGCTCCATGTTTTAGTTGGAATAAAGAGTACGCCGGTACCAGAGTCTGGCGAGGAAAAGTTGTTGAGTCGTGGCACTGCTATGAAGATTCTCATATAAGAATTAACACGCAATACTTCGACAAAAAATTAGGACTTGTGGTTAGGATTGAGCATCCTCAATCCAGAGTTGACGAACTAATAAACATTACCACTCAAGCGTTCGATGAACAGGTGTTTTTACCCAAAGCAAATCTAACTGAGACTTCGTTATATGAATTTAGTAGCGGGGTTCCGAGTCTGAGTCAATTTGCAAACAAGGAAGAATGAAATTGCGCCCAACCCGTTACCAATGTTCTGCCGTTCGGGCGAAATCCTGCTTGCAGACAGGGAAAATCTGCATTTTGTATGAAGAGAATAGGGTGATGTCACCCTGCATGTGCCATTCAAATAACTTAATCAAGGAGATAAGTAGCATGTATCAACACTTAAACATTTCCACTGCTCATGGAAAACGTCGAATTAGAGGCCAGGGTATGACGGAGTACATTATTGTTGTTGCGCTCATAGCCATAACGTGTGTCGGTGCTGTGAGTGCGTTCGGTGAAGCCATCCAGGCTCAGTTCGTCAATCTAAGTGGTGCACTTTTAGGTGATGCACAGAACGCGACAGTAACCTACCACTCGCCAGCGCAAGGCGATTTGCAAAATTTTGACGACTAAGTTTTGTTAATCCTTTTCCCGGCTAATAACCAGCCGGGAATCTCAGGTAAAGGGACCTTACATGAAATTCAACAAACTTCATACACAATTTGGTCAAGCGCTACCCGTTGGCATAGCGCTGTTTTTTATCTTAGGCGTATTGTCCTTTTCATTTTTTAATACGAGTCAATCTGTAGCCATCAAAACAAGAGTTGTTAATACAGCGGATTCTGCCGCTTACAGTGGTTTACTGTGGCAAGCACGTGCGATGAATTTCACCGCCTATACAAATCGTGCGATGGTGGCAAATGAGGTTGCGATAGCGCAAGCGGTGAGCTTAAATTCTTGGGCCGGGTATCTTAATTTAACAGGTGATAATCTGCACGCGATATTAGGTAAAGTGCCCTATATTGGGGCAATTACAGGCCTAATCAACAGTGTTTCTTCAACGGTAGATTCATTTCTAACGCCTATTTCACAAGGCATGCTGACAGTTGTTAATTCAATCAACGCAGGGATCAGCGTCGCTCAAGAGAGTATGTACATGGCAACATTTTTAGCAACACCAGATGTTGTTAATAGTGTTGTTGCAAGCAACGATGTGCGTAACCAGGGTATGAGTTGGGATAGCGCATTCTCCATCATGAACTCAGCGCGCAACCTGGAAGCTTGGGGTGACTTAACTCAGAGCTTCGATCACGAAAGTAAATTAGCAATACACGAACGTGCTCATATGATTCGTGAGTCTATGGATAGATTCTCGTTGGAAAGAAAATGGAGGTTTTTCAATTTCTTCATTCCAGTCACGCCTCTGAATTGGGTGCGATTGGAAAAAGACGGCACCACTGTATTGCTAGGGAATGAGACGGGGGATAGTTGGGAATGGCAGGCTAACGATGCACACTCAATCCGCGCTGTAAGATTCACATGGAGAGGCAAGAAACTGGATGAGCTTCCGGTTGCCGGCGGGTCTTCGATGGCTAACAACGAGGACACTTTCGATTCAACGATGGGTGAAGAACATCGCTTTCATGGGAATCGGCATACGCTGGCAAAGAGGCGGAAACAGAGAACACCTATTCTCAGCACACATGACGGTCGACAGCTTAATGGCTATACCGGCTTACACGCTTACCGAGCGCTGAGCGCAGATTGGCGTGAAAGTGATGAACCCCCTACGCTGAAACTGAATATAGAAATCACCGTTGACCCGAGTGCCTTAGTCAGTGCGGAAAATATCAATAGCAAAACCAATCTGACAAATAGCATAGACAGCCCTGGGAATATTATCTCCTCTGTCAGTTCAGCCGAACTATTCTTTGAAAGGCCGTGTGTTTATGTGTCATGCGACAACAGTGAAGAGTATGCAGATGGTTACAGCCCATTCTGGGACGTTCGCCTTGCTAAAAACTCAATCGCAACGAGACTAGCAGCTTATGCGCTGCATGGCGATACTCTAACCGATCGAAGTCATTTTACCCAATCAAAGATTGTTCAACTACCAAACTACACCAATCTACCGGCCACGCCTGTTACTGATTATCAGGAGCAATCAAAAGGTGTAAACCGGCTTTTGGTTAACATGGAAAGTCACCTACAGTCTCTAGAAGAATCTAGTCCAGAATTTCATGATTATCGAACTCGGTTAGATCGAATCAGGAGTCAAATTAATTTGCAAGTGGGTTCGATTGTAGATGACCTGATCTACGAGGATTTAAATGAGCAGGATCTCGTGCAATCAATAGTGCATGCTGCCGGTTTTGAATTCGATGCTGCTGAGTTTGATCAGATATCCGCCGGTATCAGTGGAATATACGGCGAGCTGGTGTCGATTAATGGCCTAGAAAGTTTGCGGAATCAGTTAACCGATTCGGTAAACGGTGCCGTCGAAAAGATCGAAAAAGACATACGTGATGCACTTGAAGAGAGATTGAGAACCGCAGTAGAGACGATATTGAAGAATCTATTGGTCTCTGCAATTGAAAATAACTCTGGGCTCGGCGATAACGATGCGCTTATTGAGCATATTGCTAATGAAACTGTAGAGGGAATCTTGAGCACAACAATAGAACCTGTGCATCCCACTGATATTGCGATTGATCTTGATGATGAATGCTCTGTGTATACAGCAATACGCGCAGCAGAGCTTGAAGTGGAACAATTGCAACAACAATTAGAAAAGGTGAATCACGACATCGCGGTAGAATTTTATAGCGAAATGGTGAGAGTCACACAATTAGCGGTAGCTAAAAAACACGCGCTAAAAGAAGAGATAGAAAGACTTAGACAGTTACTGAACGCGCCTTGGTCACCTCGAACTTACAATGACGAGACCTATTTAGACCAAGATGGGTTCAGAGATGAAGTGATGGTAGATCTGAACCAGGCACTATTGGCTCTCAATAATCTTTACTCCGATCGAGTGGGGGACCTCACTCGGCTAATGATGGAGATTTCAGATAGGCACACAAAGACAATTACTCAGTTTTCAGACTATAGATTGGATTATGAGTTTGCCTTACAGGCGGTGATGGAGATTCTGGGTGATACAACAAGTCTGGAGATAGATGGAAACGTAGCAACCATTGCACAGAGCTTGTTTCTTGCCAATGCCAACGAGGAACTTAATTCTGAAACCGACCAGAGCTACACAGAGAAGCCTGAATCATGCTAGCGAAAAAGGCGAACAGTGAGCCAGCACCTCGTTCCATAACCTACGAAACTGGCGGAGCACTGGTTGAGACTATAGCTCTATCGGCTGGACTATTACTTTTCATGACCGGTATACCGATGGTAGGTACATTGGTAGATCTGAATCAAACAACAATGCAGGCTAGCCGATACCTTGCGTGGGAAAAAACGGTACAACCCAATAGTGTCTACGTCACCAATCGCGTGGAATCGAGGTTTTTCAAAAATCAATCTGCGCCCATTCGAACTCATGAGCCAGCGGACGAAGTACTAGGCACCAACCTATTATGGGGTCCATTAGAGCGCAACACACGGCATTATGGAACTATAGATGGCGATTCAGCTGTTTCACCGCTAGTTCAAAACCGTATACCACTTCATCAGAGAGCGCGAGTGACAGCCGATGTACAGAATGTATTTTCCTATATCGCCGATAAGACACTGCCTGAATCTGCTCAATTCTCGAATGGACTGCCAAGTACAGCCATTTCAAATCCAGAAAAACCAAAGGTCTTCGACAAAATTGGAAAAGTGGTGGGCGGATTGGGCCGGTTTCTAAGTAAGGATGGTTGGGATAACGCCAACCCTTATGTTAACGGGCTTATGAGGTCTCAGGTTGAAGTGAAAGTGGAGAACAACCGATTATTCAAGTTTGCCGGGAACAATTGTCGTCAGGGTGGTGCGGGTTGTGTTCATGAGTCAACAAGCATACTGGTTGACGGCTGGTCTGTAGCAAATCCACAAACCATGCGCGATAGGGTGCATGGCTTTGTACCAAGTAACCGCTTGCACACAGTTGGTAAGCTCATATCAAAAATTAAAGTGATTCCAATGCTGAAGGACTTGAAGCATTTAGAAGCCGCATTTGGTTGTGTCAAATTGGGCGTGCGTCCATCTAAGGATATGCGCGCTTTACCAAAATACCAGGCTATCGAAGGAGACGATTGCTAGTGAAAAAATATTATTCAGGGTTATTTCTTTTCATG
Organism: uncultured Granulosicoccaceae bacterium; assembly: GCA_938035945.1. Lineage (GTDB taxonomy): Bacteria > Pseudomonadota > Gammaproteobacteria > Granulosicoccales > Granulosicoccaceae > Granulosicoccus. The sequence goes on along the minus strand of CALHOU010000030.1, from coordinate 20,605 downwards.
CTCTCATGTTGCCATTCTGAGGCGTTTGCGCAAACATTTGCTGTGGAACTTCCATCTAACGCAAGTACCGCATGGGTTGCAAACAAGCTAAACCAAAATGGGATGTTGTTAAGCATTAAATCATTTCACTCAGATGATGCTGTTGACAATGTTCTGTCTTTCTTCCGTGAACGCTGGCACCGTGATGGTGTAAGGCCTGGGTATGTCGAAAATGAGCTAGGTGATTGGCGACTAATCAGTAGACTTCGTGAATATGAGAACACGGTGCTTCAGCTAAAGGAGAATAGTATCGGCGGCTCCATCGGATTTTTGTCAATCGCTTATTTGAATCAAAGCCATGCTGCTGCTGAACTCGATATCCCTCTACCCGACGATACTAAAACATACGCGTCCTCACATATCTCAGAACATGGCTCTGAGGCGACTACTTTGACATTAATTTCGCAGCAGTCACCCCGTCAGGTATCGAGAATCTATCGAGATTTACTAAGTCGAAAAGGATGGTCTACGGTGCTGGATGATGTCTATCAAAACAGTTTCGTTTTAGTACTCAATAATAATAAGAAGAAAATTGAGTTAGTTATTCAAACGCTCAATGAGGACGAATCAGTTATTTTTATTAATCATGTTAAACGCGATGTGTAGGCTAAGGCGATTCGTCCAGCATGGGTACGTAACTGTGGAGTACACGATTGTCACTGCATCGGTGATCGTTGCACTCTTACTACCGATTCCCGGTGTTGATGAATCCATCGTGGACATGACAATAAGCGCGATCAAACAGTTTCAGGCACATACTGTTACTTTGCTGGCATTGCCTTAGCTGGTTTTAGATTAAAAAATCAAATGGACTTGAGATACATAAATGAAACTTAGATCAAACAATAATTCGATGAAAAGACCATCGAAAAACGTCGTGATGTTTTTATTTTCCCTTACGCTCGGAGTCATCGGTGTTTTCTTTTCGAAGCGATACATAGAGGATGAAATAACTGCGTATAAAGCTTCTTTAGAAAAGTCAGAAGAAATGGTCGAAGTGGTAGTTCCAGCGCGTAAATTGAATCGCGGAGAATTGGTGGCTCAAGCAGACTTAACACTTCGGGAAATTCCAATTCAATACATAGATTCAAATTCCATAACCGGTTCTACATTTGAAGCGGCTGTTGGGCAGCGAGTCGAGTTTGCAATCGATCGTGGAAAGCCGATGTTATGGGCTCATTTAGAAGGTGGGCAAACACCCACGTTTTCGGGCAAAGTGCCCACCGGTTTACGTGCCATGACTATCCGCGTTGATGAAGTAAATTCCTTATCCGGCTTCCTTCAACCTAAAGACAAGATAGACCTACTTCTCACCTATGGAGACAGAGACGAAAAGCAAATATTGCCTCTTATTCAAAATCTGAATGTCATTGCAACAGGTGTGCAAACTTTTGTTGATAAGCAAAATTCAGGAAAGCGCGCGTTTTCAACGATAACGATACAGGCCTCACCTGAGCAAGCTAAGAAAATTACCTTGTCACAGCAATTCGGCACCATTACGGCGATGCTGAGAAATCCAGATGATGAGTCTCAACTTAACGAACAACCCATGACTATAGCGCAGGTTTTGAATCTTCCTGAGCCGTTACTTAGTAAACCAATGAAAGCTACGCCAAAACGTGTCGTAGCCAAAAAACCGCTAAAACCACAGATCCAATACATCATAGGAGGTTCATGAGTTTGAACAAGAATCCACTGATAATTTGGACTACGCTTATGCTCGCTCAGCTGCCTGTACAGGCGGGAGATAACTGGCAGGTTGTTGGTTCGGCCTATCAGCCAGTAACCAACAAACAACCTGGTTCACCGTTACCGTCTCCATCGAATGTAACATCTACCGTTAATCCTAGTCAGAGCAACGCTTTACCAAGGCCCAATGAATCTCTACAAAACCTACGTTTAACGGACAGATTCAAAATGCAAGAATTTAAAAAAGTCCCCGCCAATCATGAGCGCCCTGACTCCGCGACCCAGCGCAAATCCAGCTTAGCTGTTGAAACAGCCTTACAACAGGTCAGTACGAAAAATGTAGATCTTTTCGCAGGTCAGGTCCGCGTGCTCGGTCAGGTGTCGGTGACCCGAGTTGCCGTTGGTAACGGTGGCGTTGTACGAGCGGAAGTTTTAGATTCGGGTGAATTGCTGGTGATCGGTCAGAATGTCGGTAGTACGAGTTTGCGATTGTGGCACACAGATGGTGCGCAAAGCGATTACAACATTCGGGTCAGCGAAACAGATCCTGAGACGCGTTTTCCGATCGAACGCATGGTTAGAATGCAAGTAAAGATGGTCGAGTTTCGTAAAAGTGCGTTAGGGAAGTTGGGGATTGATTGGGGCGATGGCATTGCCGGTCCCACGTTCGCCACAGCTGGTGATGTGATCGGAAACAACTTATTCCGACCATCCGTCGATGGTTTTGAGAATCTACCGAACTCGGTTGCGCCTTTCTCAACCTACTTTGGTATTGCCTCCAACATCACTTCCAGAATAAATTTTCTTGCCACCAACGGCGATGCCGTGACCTTAGCAGAACCGGTATTGAGCTGTGCCAATGGTGGTGTGGCCAGCTTTCTTGCTGGTGGCGAGGTGCCATACCCGTCAGTTGGTGCAAACGGGGAAACCAAAATTGCATTCAAAGACTACGGCATAAAGCTCAATGTGTCACCGGAGATAGACGCCAACGGTAACATCAGAGCGAAGGTTGAAACAGAGATCAGCCAAATTGACGCGGCCTTGTCTATTCAAGGTACACCAGGGTTATTAACGCGAAGAGCGCAAACACAAGTTAATGTTCAGTCTGGTGAAACTATCGTTATTAGTGGGTTGTTGAGTTCAGAGTCAAGCTCAGACATCGACAAATTACCAGGATTAGGGAATGTTCCAATACTCGGCCGATTGTTTAAGTCGGAGAATATTCGAAATTCGGTCAGTGAATTAGTTATATTTGTGACCCCGCAAGTAATAGAACCAGAGGGACAAAAGCTCACACATAGACAATCTGAGCTTGCGGTCTATGCAACTAAAGCGCTGCGAAAGTCTCGCAACGTGCTACCCCTGCTGGAGTAGCCTTATGTTCAACTTCTTTTATTCTTATGCTGGGAATAGGCGAAAACTGTTCAAAGTCAACGGGGAGATTTGCACCATCGGCAGTGCCCGCAGCAACGATCTAGTTATCGATACCCGCACCATGGCGAAACGTCATGCAGAGTTTCGTTTACGATCTTCGGGAGTTCATGTTACAGATTTAGGCAGTTTGGGCGGGACTTGGGTAAATCGGGAAAGAGTTCAGGAGTACGGGCCGCTTAGCGAACTCGATGAAATATCCATCGGCGATGTTTCAATTGCGTTAGACGGTATGCCTGTGATTCCAGACCACATTGTTGGTATTGCGGTCGGTCAAAAGACTGAATCCGTAAGCCTTAAGCAAATTCAAAAAACTTCGGCGAAACCCGAAAGCCAGTATAGCGCGCAACAAGATTTCGACACGAATTTGCAAAGCCTCTCTACTGGGGACCTTCCAAAAAGTGAGGAACTAGCCCAGCGTGCTATCCGCAGACAGGATAAGGAGCTAGCGTATTGGTGCGGGGTTTGTCACGACCAATTGCTGCACCAAATGGACTTGAGACGCAAAGATGTTAACCGCATGTCGGATGAAGATCTGCGCGAAGAAGCAGCTCAGTTGATCACTCAAACCGTATCCAGTTTGAGTGATCAGATACCGAAAACTATAGACTTGAATTTGCTGAAGAGTAACGTACTGAACGAGGCAGTGGGGTTAGGGCCACTTGAACGTTTTCTTGACGATGATGATGTCACAGAGATAATGGTTAACAACCACACGGAAATATTTTTAGAAAAAGATGGAAAAATCGTTCGTTCAAGAAATCAATTTAGTAATGATGCTGCTGTATATGCTGTTATAGAGAGAATCATAACGCCTATCGGGCGTCGTATCGATGAAAGTAGTCCTATAGTTGATGCTCGTTTAAAGGATGGCTCCAGAGTCAATGCGGTAATTCCACCAATAGCGCTCAAGGGTCCAAGCATGACCATCCGTAAGTTTCCGAAGAACAGAATGCAGTTTTCGGATCTTATCTCATTCGGTTCGGCTAATCAGCAGATCGTAGATTTCTTCAAAGTCTGCGTCGAGAGCCATAAGAATATTATCGTTGCCGGCGGAACCGGGTCGGGGAAAACCACGCTACTCAATGTGCTATCGAATTTTATTCCTGATACAGATCGTATTGTCACTATAGAGGATGCGGCTGAATTGTCTCTAGCCCAGCCCAATCTGGTATCGCTGGAATCCCGTCCCTCTAATTTGGAAGGCAAGGGCGGTGTACCAATTCGGGATTTAGTAACAAATTCTTTGCGAATGCGGCCCGACCGAATCGTAATCGGAGAGTGCAGAGGAGGTGAAGCAATAGATATGTTACAAGCGATGAACACCGGTCATGATGGCTCCTTGACTACCATCCACGCGAATACGCCGAGGGATGTCATATCAAGGTTGGAAGTACTGGTTCTTATGGCCGGGCTTGATCTACCTGTTGCCGCAATAAGAGAACAAGTTGCATCTGCTGTGCATCTTATCGTTCAGCAAACGCGGTTTCCCTGCGGTTCTAGAAAAATCAGCAAAGTTACTGAAGTTGTTGGTGTTGAAAGTGGGACTGTACAGCTTCAAGATATCTTTGAGTTCCGGCAGCAAGGCATTGACTCCATGGGAAAGGTGACGGGTGTTTTCCAACCCACAGGATTTATTCCAACATTCTACGACGAGTTGCGCGCGATGGGGAAGGCGGTTGATATTAGTTGTTTTAATAACAGCCGTGCCGGAGAAATAGCATGACGCTACTGCTCATTTTAGCGATATTTATGCTTAGTGCTGGTTTGATCGTTTTTTCTATGCTCGACGCCGGCTCTCAAGCCTGGTTGCGGCATACCAAGGAATTTTCAGAGTCGGCAGCGCAAACCATGCAGCGATTGTTTGTATTTCGTGATGTGCGAAATTTGTTAGGTGTGTACGTTGTTGCAATGTTACTGGTTCCGTTATCTTTATACGTTTTGGATTTCGCTTGGGTTTTCGTGCTTCTTTCCTTTGTAATCGTGTTTCAATTTCCAAAACTCTATTTCAAGCTGTTGGAAAGAAAACGCGCTCAAGCGATCAATGTGGCTTTGCCGGATGCGTTAGGTCAAATCAGCGGAGCCATGCGAGCTGGCTCCACTTTCGTTTCAGCCGTGCAATCAATGGTTCAGGAGCATAACGGGCCTATAAGTCAAGAGTTTTCACTCATGCTCAGAGAAATCCGATTGGGGGCTAGGCTTGAGGAAGCGATGGATAATCTAGGTGAGCGTGTGCAAACAGAAGAAATGGACTTGGTTATTTGTGCCGCACTGATTGCGCAAGAGTTGGGTGGGAATTTGGCGGAGATTTTATCCAGGCTATCAGACAACTTACGACAGAAGATGGCAATGGAGGGAAAAATAAAATCTCTAACCGCACAAGGTGTGTTGCAGGGCTATGTTGTAACAGCATTGCCTTTTATCATTTTATTGGCACTATTGATAATTGAGCCAGAAGCTACTCAACCCATTTTTAGCGGACTCTTGGGCTGGATATTTCTTACCATGATTTGTTTTCTACAGCTAGTAGGGGGGATAGTGATTAGAAAAATTGTCTCCATTGACATATGAACATCATTCTTATCAGTATCGTGTTTGGTTTATTCATGGGCTTGGCCGGTTGGCAAATCTACCGGATGTTCCATGAAGTGCCGGATGAGGACCGCTCTTTTTTGGACCAACCTGCAATGGGTTTCAAATTAGTTTGGCCATTAATTGCTGCGGTTGAGCACCATTGGGGCAAGTACTTTAGTCATGCACTCGTAGAAGCTGTGTATATCCGCCTACGCATCGCTGGCAAAGACTTTAGCATCATGCCCAAACAATTCATCGCCGCCAAGATAGTTTCGGCAACTATATTTTCTGTATTTGGTCTGGTTCTTTTTGCAATGCTTGGAAATGCAGTAATGACTATGGCATTGCTTGCCGGGGTAGGTGGTTACTACTATCCCGAACTGTGGCTCAAAGAAGCCGCTGCTCGCAGAAAAGCAGAAATATTTAGAAAGTTGCCGTTCTATCTCGATATCATCACGCTCGCCATTGAAGCAGGAACAAATTTAACTGGCGGATTAACTCAAGCCGTAGCCAAGTCTGGCGATTCTCCACTTAGAAGTGAGTTTAGCCGAGTCTTGCGTGATATTCGTGCTGGTAAAACCCGGTCTGAGTCACTTAAAGCCATGTCAGAGCGCAGTGGAAGCTCTACATTAAATGGCGTTATATCTAGCATGATCCAAGCTGAGAGAACGGGTTCTAGCTTAGGGCCGATTCTACGTGCGCAAGCTAATCAGATTCGAAACGAACGTTTTTTAAAGGCGGAGAAACTGGCGATGGAAGCGCCAGTTAAATTATTGGGGCCGCTACTCATGTTTATTTTCCCGTGTACCTTCATGGTGCTTGGATTTTTACTAGTAAGTAAAGCCATTTTAGAAGGTGCAATCACTTGGGCGCCCTTGGTTTGGGCCTATAACTGGCCGGGTTAAAGGAGAGGAACAGTCATTGAAGACTAATCGGATATTAACGTTGCCGCTGTGCCAATTGATCTGCGCATGCGATACCGAGCAACGACCACCTGGAGCATCCGTGTTGGTAAAGCCACAATCAAAAATCAGTCGAAATACCACAGACCAATTGCCGTTAGTTGGTACATACGCCACCGGTAGCGGATACGCATATCACGATGTCCCCGATGTGATTTCAGAGGTCGATGCACCAGACAGTCCGCTTGTGAGTAGCCATGGGCTCCAATACTTTTCTCACTTTACAAGTTAGCATTGGTGGAATACAAGTTCGGTGAACATTCCAGAAGAAATAACTGTTTACGAAGCTTGCGGTTTTACGCAAAGATTTCGAGGCCTGCTTTGGTGCGCTGAACTGAGCCCAGATGAAGCGCTGTTTATACCCAACTGTAATCACGTGCATTCAATCGGTATGACCTACGCTTTGGATGTCGTATTTCTCTCGGCCATGGATAAGGTAGTCAAAACGGCGTTACTTAAGCCGTATCGACATGTTTATTGTATGCGTGCGTGCTCGGTATTGGAACTAAAATGTGGTACCGCAAAGCGGCTAAACATAGGTAGTGGTGTCGAATTGTCGATAACGCATAAGCTAAACATTGGAAGGAGACACAGTGTCTAAACTAAGACGACTAAAAAATATTTTTCTCATAGTTGGTCTATCAACGCCTCTGATGAGCTGTGTTAGCCTTGCGGATAAAGAACTGTATAGCGATGATATCTTCGAATTGTCTGAACTGGCCATTAAGGCTTATAAAGGAGCGCGCTGGGATGAAGCCGCTCGGATGTATCAACAGATCACGCACAAGGTGCCAACGGATGCTTATATCTGGTTTAGGTTGGCGAATACGTATGTGCAAAAAGGAGATTTCGATCAGGCAATCGATGCGTATAGATTGTCTATCGAACGCGATGCGGATCAGCCGAAGTCTTGGTTTAATCTTTCAACCGCCTATATGCTAAATGCGAAGTTGGCCATGCTCGAGTCCTGGGAACATCTTCGCACTGACGATCCGGCAAGAGAACTTATTCAACAACGTGTTGTAGCGCTCGATAGAATTTTAAACGAAGCTTTAAAACCTACACGTGTTCACCGTTAACTAGGGTTTTCACTGTATTGTATCGATGGATTTGTTGGTACTCTGGTACTTAGCTGCTAACTGTTATTACAGGGAAGGTAATAATGTATATAAGTATTGTTCATTCTGCTCAAGTGCAACGTGGCGCATCTATGGTTGAGTTTTTGATTGCTACCCCACTCTTATTGTATTTAGGAATGAGTGTGGTTCAACTTGGACTGATTTATCACGCGAAATCAATACTGAATTATGCAACGTTTGAAGCAGCGCGTACGGGTGCTGTTAATAATGCTCAAGTAGATACTATGCGAAAAGAACTGGGGTTTCGCATGGCGCCAATATTTGGCGGAGATGGAAGTCTGCAGGACGGTTCTAATGCCATCGTTAGATCAGTTGTTATAGCTAATGATCCTAGTGCCACGTCAATTGAAATACTCAACCCTACTGCCGCGAGCTTTGCTGAGCATGGTGAACTCCAAGATGTCACAGACAATCATGGAAATCGCAGACAAGTTAGCGCTATTCCCAACAGCCATCTGCGCGTTAGAAATCATACTGAAATAAAATCAGATGGGTTGAATATTCAGGATGCAAATCTATTGAAGATTCGCACCACGTTTGGTTATCAAATGCGCCTACCTGTTCTGGATATGAGAATACCTGGAATGGACTTCGCATTGCGTTCGGTTATGATGAAAGTAGACCCGGATAATTGGATGTATTACATACGTGGGATGCTACCGTTGCAATCAACTGCTACGGTTCGCATGCAGTCTGAAAGTTGGGACAGTCAGTTGCCACCCCCAGCAGCTAGGGTATTCGATTCTATGTATGAGTGGACAGTGGAAGAAATCGAACGCCAAGAAAACCGTGCGCCGAGTTCTGCAGAACTCGAGCCAGAAGCTAATCAGACCGACAATGAGTGTAATGAAAATGGCCTGGCGTCGCATGTTGTGATTCAGCATCGTGGCGACACTGAATGCCATCAAGACTCACCAGCGGCTTTCGTGCCTAAGCCCGAAGAAACCTTGTGCTAGTAAATTTGAAGATTCGCAACAATATTTCGATGATCAGATCCCTGCGATGTGACTGACTCAAACAATGTCACGCCCACTTTAGAGTTAATCAATACGTGGTCAATAGGAATGAGCAGTGGAAAAAAATTTGCAGGCCAGGTTGGGTGAAATCCGAATCCCGCTCTTGCGCTTCTTAATCCGGCGATTGATTGCATCTGCGCATAATGCGCAGTCCATGGCGTTGCATTAAAATCCCCAATAACGATCACTGCTCGCTCCAGTGATGCCACCTGTTCCGCTACAAGCCGAAGGGTGTCGTTTCTAATGTTGTACATTGATACCGACATGGGTGGGGGCGGGTGAACGACCGCAACATCCACCTGTCGTTCGCCGACTTGAACCATTGCCAGAATAATCGGTGGCCAGCCGGATTCAAAACTGAGAACATTTTCTTTAAGAATTGGGTGCTTGCTGTATAAAGCCATGCCAAACACACCACCAAGCGGATGTGTAACCCTGTAAGGATACTCGTTGGCCAGCTCGAGGCTTAACACCTCGTGCCATATCGGAGTGTACTCTTGGAGCGCTATAAGGTCCGGATTTTTCTCTGCAATTATTTTGAGCTGTGCTTGTGCGTTGCGATTGTCCAACAGTAAGTTTGAATTGAGCACCGTGAGTTGCTCGGGCTCGTAATCGTAGTTAACCGTGGTTGCCAGCAATGACATTGTTACTGCGTAACCATGTATCGCCAAAGCTAAGCTAATCACCAATACAGCTTTTGATTTACGCAGCCACATTGCCAGCACATACACAGGCAATAGCAGAGCAATGTATTGCACTCGAAAATGGCTGATCAGATCAAACAGAATAAAATGCGCAGAAAAAACCGCTGTTAAGCTCAACAGCGCACAGAAACCTGCCAGCGTAACTAGGCCGTTGATAAACTTGCCGCCGCGTTGCATTAATTTAGACTACGATATTACGTGCTTCTTCAACAATGATTTGCGCGATCTGTTTGCAGTCATCAATAGAAAATGTCAGCGGAATCCGGCAATCATATAAGCGGTGCAATACTTGGTTTGTTTGCGCTAAGTTAGCCGATTCAACATAAGCCCAGCTTTCATAACGACTGGTGTAGGCAACCGGGTCGATTGCACCAAACCATTTAAGTTCTACACCACGATCAAAACACTGCGCCAGAAATTGCTGATTCTGTTCATCGCTGTAATCTGGAATAGAGAACTGAAACGAGCTAGACACTTCTTTCGCTTTGGGGTGTGGTTGCGCCAAGGCAATAACGTTGCAGGGTTTGAGTGTGCTCATAATAACGTCAAAACGTTCATTCCAGCGTTTGCAGTTCTCGTCGAGTGATCGAATTTGAGGCCGCAATATAGCCGCACGCAAATTATCCATACGACCACTGCAGTTTGGTGTTTGTAGGCGAACCTCTTTAAATGCTTGCGGCGGCGGACCGGCCGCGTGTCGTTCGTACAGCATATAAGAACCCGATAACACGATAGCGCGCGCCATTAAGGTATCGTCGTTGGTCGTCAGAAAGCCACCTTCACCAGAATTCATATGTTTGTAAGTTTGAGTACTAAAGCAAGCAATCTGTCCGTGGTTACCACTGCGCACATCATCAAAGCTTGCACCCATTGTATGCGCACAATCTTCGATCAAGGTGATGTTATATTTTTTTGTTAGCTCAACGATCGCATCCATATCTGCAATATGACCACGCATGTGCGATAGCATTAAAACGCGCGCACCTGATGCTTTTGCCTGGACGTCTAGATGGTCTATATCAATCACTAGGTCGCTTGTGGTTTCAACCAATACGGGTTTGCCACCTACCGCATCAATAGCGCCAGGCACTGGAGACAAAGTAAACGCGTTGGTTAACACCGCATCGCCTGGTTGCAAACCTATTGCGCGCAGAGCTGTTTGCATCGCGTAGCCGCCAGATGCCAGTGCTAATGCGTAACGTTGTCCTTGATAGGCGGCGTACTCCTGCTCTAGCAAGGCGGTTTCTGACAATTCATCAGCAGCAGCTACATTGTATCGATGCAAGCGACCGCTACGCATAACCTCGATTGCTTGTTGAATAGCATCTTCAGGAATCGCCTCTTGTTGCGTGAAGTTTCCTTCAAAACGCTTGGGCGCGACAGGATCAGTCATGATTTAGATTATGTATCGTTGTAGCGAGAATGAGGTCGTGCATTTGGGCCGTCGGGCTCGACCATCAATTTTGCGGTGATCATGGCAACCAGAGCTCCGGCAATGGCTCCAATTAAATGACCATCCCAAGACACGCCTTTCTGAAACGGCATTACGCCATTAATAATGGTACCAGCGTACAAACCACCAACAAGCAAAGCAATGATGATGGATTTGAATCGTCGTTCAAAGAAGCCGGAGCAAATATGAAAAGCAATCAGACCAAACACCAATCCACTAGCACCTATGTGCAAAGCTTCACGACCAAACAACCATAGTCCCGCGCCGGCAAGTATGGTAATCAGAAAAACGATGGCGCCGCTGTTTGCACGTGAGCCTGCGAGTAATAATAATGTGACAAGCAGTGGAATCGTATTGCCGATGATATGCGCTAAGTCGCCATGCAAGAATGGCATGGCAAAAATACCAATAAGACCTCGTACGCTACGGGGTACTAACCCATATTGTTCTAATGCGAGAAAACGATCGAACGCAAAAACTATCCAAATAATCGCTACAAAACCGGCGATTGCGATGAAGTCACGTCTGATTGTATGGACATTGCGCGAATCAACAAGTGAACGAAAAACTCTAGCTGGCATGCCTACTGCAACATGTTACGCAGCTTACCCGCAACGTTTTCAATTTTTTCAGGTTTCACTTCACCCGGTTCGCCTGTCTTTAGTTGTTTAAACTCGTTTTGATCGATGTCCAAACGTGGCGAATCGTCTTCGCGTAGGTTTAGCTCCTTTAGCATTTCACTAATATCTGCAGTCAAATCACCAAAGTCGAGTAGCTCATCGTGATCGTCGGCATTTAATTCGTCGGCGTCGTTGTAAGTACTATCACCAAGTTCTAAATCGATCGCATTGGGGTTTATCGTGTTTTGCGCATCAGCTGTTGGCGGCTGATTAATTGCAGTATGTTGAACCTCAGCTTCGGTCGATTGCGCTGCAGCTTGATTCACTGAGTTGTGTTGGATGCTTGGATCGCTATCGCTGTTGAGTCGATTAACAACTTGTTGGCTTGCTACTTGCGATTGTGTATCGGACGACGTTTCAGTAACGGCGGAATCTGCAGAAGCAGGCGCACTGCTTGCTCTGGCCACGGCAATACCCGCAACCGCAGCCGTTGCTGCCGCTGTAACACCCGCACTATTCGTTTGTGCTTCTTGCTGATCATCGCTGCCTTGTGCGTTGCTTGCAGTATTACTGTCGTAGTCAGCTGCGTTAGCGGGTGTGCCAACCTCTTCCTCACTTAGGGTTGCCGTCTCGGCTGTGAAGTCCATCGACTCACTACCGTGATCAAGTGTTGAGTTACCTGCTGATGCCTCATTACTCGCGGTCGAACCCTGTGCGGCCAAATTGCTCACTGATTCACTGCCGACTTGGTCCGTCTCGATGCTGGCATTCGTCGTGTTGGCAGAGCCATTTTTCTCACCATTACGTGTTCCACCATAAAGCAGTGACGGGCTGTCATGCGGTGCAGGCATCGGTTCAGGCAACGGCGCAACACGTTGTGATTGATTGGTTGAATTTAATGTTGCCGACGCCGAGGATGCTTTTTCAGCCGTTATGGCTTTTGTTTGTTCGTGAAATTCTGTTTGTTGCGGGGTAGCTTCTTTTACAGAATCTGGCAATCGTTGCGAAGTTCGATCATCGTATTCGCATCTGGCAATGTGGCGCGAATGCAAGCTTTTAACTAGAAAAAACGCCAGTAACACAAAAATTAGTGAAACAGCCCAAATCATCGCTTACTCCTTGTTTAGAACGCATTATTTCTATCGGGCATTAGCCCAGTTCCGGCGCTGAAAATAAGGACTAGCTGCTAAACTAGTGCATCAGCATTCTGTCTAAGCCATGCCGGTGTTTTACGGTAGGCAATATTGGGTTTCAGCCATTGAAGCCGCCAATAACAGACAGACAACAGATATTACCATTTTACAGCGGAGAATCCGACCACAATGGTCCGAGCGGACAAATCTATAACCAAACGTCTAAGTAGTTTGAAAGAACACTTAAAGCGTGAGAACCCTGTGCTAATACAAGCGGTTGGAGGATTCGAAAAGCTCGATAGCATTGCTTACGGCATGGGCTTACTAAAACCTGATCAATCTTATGCCACCCAAATTTCGTGGTGGCCGTTGGTGTCCATTCTCGGAGTATTTTCTGCCGGAAAATCTTCTTTTATAAACAGTTATCTAGAAAAGCCCTTGCAGAAAACGGGTAATCAAGCGGTGGATGATAAGTTTACGGTCGTCTGTTTTGGGGAAGAAAATGCCGGGAAAGTACTACCCGGCTTGGCGCTCGATGCGGACATGCGCTTCCCTTTTTACCGCATTAGCGATGAAATTGAGAAAGTCGCTACGGGCGAGGGGCGTCGAATCGATGCGTATTTGCAGCTTAAAGTGACGAATTCGCCTGTCATGCGTGGCAAGATTTTGATCGATTCTCCGGGATTTGATGCGGATGATCAGCGCACCTCGACTTTGCGCCTGACCGATCACATCATGAATATTTCCGATCTAGTGTTGGTGTTTTTTGATGCGCGGCACCCAGAACCCGGTGCCATGCAGGACACACTCACACATCTCGTAGGTAATACGATCGACCGCTCCGACAGCAACAAATTTATGTTTGTGCTGAATCAAATGGATACGGCTGCGCGCGAAGACAACTCAGAAGAAATTGTCGGTGCATGGCAACGAGCGCTGTCGCAAAAAGGATTAACAGCTGGCCGCTTTTATACAATCTACAACAAAGATATTGCACCGCCGATTGAAGAAGAGGCTGCGCGAAATAGATTTGCGGCAAAGCGAGACGCTGATATGGCCGAAATAGAGTCGCGAATTGATCAAGTTGAAGCTGAGCGAGCCTATCGAATCGTTGGTGCGATGGAGAAAGAAGCGTACCGAGTGCGCGATGAAACAGTACCGGCCATTACAAGATTGAAAAAGTTATGGAAGCAACGCGTGCTTCGCTTTGATATCATCGCGCTCGCACTAATCTTACTAAGCCTTATTGGCGGCTCGATTGCGCTCGGTGCAGGCGCGGCCCCGTTTACTTTTTTACTCAGCTTGTTCGCAAATCCTGTGAGCATGATTGGCAGCATTGCTGTAATTGCGCTAGCGCTGATGGCCTTACACTTCCTAGTCCGTTCAGCAGTCACCAAGTACATGCTCAAGCAATTGACCAGTGGCGATGATGCTATTTACAAACCGGCATTCGAGCACAACACGAGGTTTTATCGCAGCGTGTTCAAAGCGCAACCGGTAGGTTGGACGAAGCGTCGTCGTAGAGATGTAGATGAGGTGATAGAAGAAGCGTCAGACTTTGTACAAAAGCTCAATGATCAGTTTGCATCACCGTCTGGTTGATGTACTACTTAGGTTAGCGCTCTGCACCAATGGTGCAGAGCGCAGAACCATTAAACTAACTACTTACTCGTCAGATGTTTCCGGTTTAACCTTCGGCTTGTTGCCATCGCTTGTGTTGGTTTTTACGTCTGCTACTTTGCGTGAAGCAAACGATAATCCACCGCCACTTGAAGTGCTGCCAGAACCGGTATTCGAGGTGCTTGCATTACTTGGACTTGAGCTGTTACTCGAACCTGAATCATCCTTGTTAGCCAACGATCGAACTGTACTTTTTAGCTGGCTGGGTTGGCGCTGAGATACACGTTGACCATCAGATTCTCCCACGCTCGTGTCCGCCGCTGGTGCGTTACTGTCGCTTGTTGATGAATTCGCTGCAGGCTTAGTGGCCACCGGTTTTGCCTTCGCATTTCCCATACTGGCCGCCAAGGCTGGAGCTTGTGTTGCTGCCGGTTTTCCAACACTGGTAGTACCGGTCTTCGGTGCAGATGTGCTAGCTGCCGGACTTGAAGCCGGACTTGAAGCTGGACTTGAAGCTGGACTTGAAGCTGGACTTGAAGCTGGACTTGAAGCTGGACTTGAAGCTGGACTTGAAGCTGGACTTGCCGCCGCACTGGCTGCCGCACTTGATTGGCTGGTCGTTGAAGGCGTAATGGAAGAACCACTGCTCGATGTTGTTTTGTTATCTGGCTTGCCCGATGTCGAATCGTTAGCTGCGGCTTGAGTGCTGCTGGCAGTAGAGGTGTTGGCACTTGGTTTAGCATCAGTCTTTGGCGCATCAGCGCTGCTTGATGCACTTGCCGCAGAGTCACTTGCTGTAGCGTTGTTGTCTGGTTTGCTATTTGTACGCTGCCGGCGTCGACCCGGGCCTCGTCGGCGACGGGCATTGTTCGACGATTCTTGGTTAGCTGCATCATCGGCCTGATCAACATTGCCGTTAACATCATCTTCGGCAGGTGGTTCTGGAGGAATCACATTACCATTGGGCTCGGTGACATTGCCAGTGGACTCAGCATTGGCGGCTTTTGCTGGTCGGCGTGAGCGGCTATTTCGATTATTCTTGTTGTTCTCGCCGGACTCATCAATGTTTGATGCGTCACTCGTGTTTTGCTCGTTGTTCTTATTTCGCGAACGAGCAGGGCGTCGACCACGTGAACGCTTAGGTTGATCTTGCTCTTTATTCTCAGCATTTTCAGTATTACCATTGCTATCTTCAACGGCTTCAACCACTGTCTTATCTTTTTCTTGGCTCTGACTACGACCGCGCCCGCGACCTCGACCACCGCGCGGTTTATTCTCGCTTTGCGTGTTGCTATCCTGAGACTGAGCGTCGGCTTCTTTCTTTGCACCGCGCTTCTTGCCGCGACCGCCGGTCTTCTTAGCGTTACCGCGGTTGTTGCGATTGTCGTCATTGCGGTTGTTGCGACGTTGGCCACCACGTGTATTGCGGTTATTAGTGGAATTGTTGGTTTCTGATACTTCAGCTTGCTCAGCTTCAACCCGTTCTGTGGGGGTAACACCAAACAAAGAACTCACGGCACCAAAGAAGCGACTGATGCCCGCTTTTTCGGTTGCAGGTTTAGCTGCTTCCTTTTTGGCTGGCGCGGGTGCCGGTGCGTCGGGTGTGACCGAGCTTACCGCTGCGCGTTCAATGGGTTTTTCATCGCGCGGGTCTGTTGGGCTGTAGGTGTCTTCACCATCGGTTTGCAATTCATAGCTTTTGAGCTTGTTCGCATTATGATCGGCTTCGCTGCCACGAACACGTTCAAGCGTATAGTTCGGTGTTTGCAAGTTTGGATTAGCAACGATCAGCAAAGTCACTTCATTGCGTGCTTCAATTTCACCAATGCTTGTGCGTTTTTCGTTGAGTAAATAAGTGGCCACTTCAACTGGCACTTCCGCAAGCACACGATCCGTGTTGTCTTTCATCGACTCTTCTTCGAGGAGCCGCAATATAGATAGGGCAGTGGATTCGATACCTCGCACGGTGCCGTGACCTTGGCAGCGCGGGCATACGTTTTCACTGGTTTCACCCAACGACGGACGCAAACGTTGGCGCGACATTTCAAGCAAGCCAAAACGAGAAATGCGACCGACTTGAACGCGAGCACGATCTTGCTTTAACGCTTCGCGTAATCTGTTTTCAACCGCTCGTTGATGCTTGTTCGACATCATGTCGATAAAATCAATAACCACCAGGCCGCCTAAGTCTCGCAAACGGAGTTGGCGTGCAATTTCATCAGAGGCTTCTAAGTTTGTATTGGTTGCGGTTTCTTCGATATCACTACCCTTTGTTGCACGCGCAGAGTTGATATCAATGGAGATAAGCGCTTCCGTGTGATCGATAACTAATGCACCGCCAGAGGGCAGGCGAACTTCACGGCGGAACGCCGATTCAATTTGTGATTCAATCTGGTAGCGATTAAATAAAGGCACATCATCGGTGTGCAATTTCAACTTGCGTTGATTTTGCGGCATGTACATGCGGATGAATTCACTCGATTGATCGAAGGTCGCTTGTTCATCAGCAATGATTTCGCCAATGTCGCTTCTAAAGTAATCACGCAATGCGCGCACAATGATGTTGCTTTCCTGGTAAACCAGAAAAGGGGCTGTGCGTTCAGCCGATGCGTCTTGAATCGCTTTCCAAATTTCGGCTTGGTAGTCCAAATCCCATTGCAGTTCTTCCGTTGTTCGACCAACGCCTGCGGTGCGCACAATCGTACCCATGCCATCCGGTACGGTGACATCGGCCATGGCGGCTTTGAGTTCGTTTCGATCATCGCCTTCAATGCGGCGAGACACACCACCAGCACGAGGATTGTTTGGCATTAAAACCAGAAATCGGCCTGCCAATGAGATAAACGTTGTGAGGGCGGCGCCTTTGTTACTGCGCTCTTCTTTCTCAATTTGAACAACAATTTCCTGGCCTTCTTTAATGCCATCGCGCACGTTCGGGCGTCCGTTGTCGTTCTTCTTACCTTTGTCTTTGATATACTCGCGCGCGATTTCCTTGAAGGGTAGAAATCCGTGTCTCTCAGCGCCATAGTCGACAAACGCTGCTTCCAGGCTAGGTTCAACCCGGGTGATTTTTGCTTTATATATGTTGGACTTTTTTTGCTCTCGGTTCTTGCTCTCTATATCAAGGTCTATTAGTCGTTGGCCATCGACGATGGCTACTCGCAACTCTTCTTCGTGAGTTGCGTTGATTAGCATTCTTTTCATGTAGGTAAAAATCCACTTCGGACGCCCGAGTAGCTTGGATGCGTGCGCGCTCGGGCCGTCTCGCGGGGTGCATGCACCAAGCGCAGAGGAAAGCCAGTATTGTAAATATCGCGAACGTCATGATTGAGCTATGGGGACTATTTTTTCCGAATTAAGTTAGGTTGTGGAAGCTTGCGCAGACGTGTGCGCAGATTGGCTTCGCGATAAACTTCGTCTATCGGGCGGATTGGCGTTTCGTGCTCTGCCGACCGATGTTCAAACTGTGTATGCCCCGACGCTGTTATTCCCTTTTGCATCGCAATAGGCTTAGATTCGTCAGGCCGATGCATCAATTGATTCCTTTGACGCTATCTGGCGGCTGTGGTCCGTATTGCAGCCGATTCTGTAATATAGCAGTGGAGGGCTTTTTCGGCAATTATATTAGTGCCGGTCCACCGTTATTTAATGTGAAGCAACATTCATGCAAGAGAGTGACAAGGGCCCAACCGGGGTGCGCCATGTCGAGGTTGGTAAGGCGGAAGAGGGTCAACGAATTGACAATTTTCTGCTGCGACGAGCGCCTGGCGTACCGCGTAGCCACATTTATAAGGTGTTACGCAAGGGGCAAGTGCGCGTCAATGGCGGTCGGATAAAGCCGACGCGAAAATTGGTTGAAGGCGATGTGGTCAGAATTCCACCGATGCAGCTCAAAGTTTCAGATGAGGTAAAGGTGCCCGATGGTCTGGCCAGCGCCATCGCCGAATCCGTCATTTTAGAAACTGACGAGTTTCTGGTCTTGAACAAGCCAGCGGGGCTGGCTGTGCATGCTGGCAGTGGGCTGGCCTTTGGCGCCATTGATGCGCTGCGTCAGGCACGCGGCGAACCTGACCTGGAGTTGGTGCACCGGCTAGATCGCGGCACCAGCGGTTGCCTGTTGATAGGCAAAGACGGAGGCGTTGGTCGAGCGATGCAGGCACTGTTTCGTGAACGTGATATCAAAAAGCAGTATGTAGCCTTGGTCGACGGGGTTTGGTTGCTCGGTGATAGGACTGTCGATGCGCCTTTGGCCAAGAACAAAGAACACGCGGGTGAGCGTAGAGTGATGGTCAGCACCGAGGGGCAGGCGGCGTTGTCGCATTTTTCCTGCATTCAACAGTTCGACTCGGCCTCGTTAATGAACATTGATATTGAAACGGGTCGCACACATCAGATTCGTGTGCACGCAAAGCATTGTGGTCACGCGGTTGTTGGTGACACGCGCTATGGCGATAATGCGAGCAACGCTACGTTTAAACGTTTGGGGTTCAACAGATTGTACTTGCACGCTCGGTTTTTAAGTTTCAACTGGAATAGTGAACACGTGGAGGTTCGAGCGCCGGTGGGTGAACAATGGGAAGCATCGCTGGCCAAATTAAAGCGGGTGTCACGTGGCTAAATACAATCCCATACCTGCATCGGTTTTTGTTGCCACCGAAGACGATATGATCGCGTTTGGCCAACGGCTTGCGCAATCATTACCTAAACCCTGTGTCATGACACTCTCAGGCGACTTGGGCGCAGGCAAGAGTGTTCTGGCGCGCGCGATGATTCGCGCCTTGGGACATGATGGTGCGGTCAAAAGCCCAACCTATACGCTGGTGGAAAACTACGAGCTCGACGGTTGGCGCGTTGCGCATATGGATTTGTACCGCTTGAACGATCCTGAGGAGCTGCACTATCTCGGCTTCGACGATATTGTTGCAAACAGTGATTTGTTGCTGATTGAATGGCCGGATAAGGGGGCTGGGCTGTTGCCAAAGCCGAACCTAGAGGTCACAATTGAGTATCAGGAAAACGGCCGTCAGGTCGTCATTTCTACCTGATACCCACGCGGCAACAAAACTTTCTCACATCAAACTTGGCAATTAGAAAAACTGCACTATGCTTTACTCTGCGGACGCTGTTCTCATGAAAAAGTGTCTGCGATATTAGCTACATGTAAAGCAGGTGAAAATTGTTTATGGCCAAGCATCCAGATTCAGCACGTCGTCAGCTGGTAAAGCTCATCAGCGGTACGGCCTTGCTCGGTCCCGTTGCCGGTGTGCAAGCCAGCACCGAATTGTCAGCCTTTCGCATGGTTCAACAAGACAACGTAATGCTGCACTTCGACCTAAGCTCGAATGCAAGCGATGCCAAGTTATTTGTACTCACTGAGCCTGATCGTTTAGTTGTTGACCTGCCGAATACACAAATCGCACAATCCATCGAGCCACAACAATTCGATCAAGGTGCGGTTAAAGGTTTTCGTTTCGGTGCCCATGGCGACAACAAGCTACGCGTGGTTATCGACTTGCATCGGCCCGTTGCCGCATCGTATAAGTTTGTCCCGCGCCAAGGTGGTCAACGTTTGATTGTTGACTTAGGTGTCAAAGGCAATCCCGAACTAGCAGAGTACAAGGCGCGAATCACCGAGAACTCTGGTTTGCGCGATGTGGTTGTCGCAATAGATGCCGGTCATGGTGGTAAAGACCCTGGCGCTATTGGGCAACGCGCTACGCGTGAAAAAGACATCACACTAAAAGTTGCAACCAGGCTTTATAAGCGATTGCTCAAGCAGCCCGGTATTACGCCTGTGATGATCAGGAGCAAAGACACCTATGTGCCCTTGCGCCAACGCATTCGCATTGCGCGCACCAAGCACGCAGACTTATTCGTATCGGTGCATGCTGATGCGTTTAAACGAAAAGCCGCAAAGGGTAGCTCGGTTTATGCCTTGTCATTAAAAGGTGCCAGTTCTGAAGCGGCCGCGTGGTTAGCGGAAAAAGAAAATGAAGCCGATGCACTGTTTGGTGATGTTGCGCTTGATGGCCTCAGCCAAGACTTAAAACAAACCTTGTTAGATCTTGCGCAAAACAGCACGCTAGAGGCAAGCTTAGAAGTGGGTGGTGATGTGCTTAACGAGCTAAAGAAAATTGGTGCGGTGCACAAGCCGTCCGTTGAACAAGCTAATTTTGCGGTTTTAAAGTCGCCTGATATTCCATCGGTGCTGGTTGAAACAGCGTT
>CALHOU010000029.1 GCA_938035945.1 uncultured Granulosicoccaceae bacterium | reverse complement strand
GCCTGCCAACATTGTTTGTTATGGAGGGTGGTTACGCGGTTGAAGAGATCGGTATAAACACAGCGAATGTCATTCAAGGATTCATCAATGCGCAATAAACGCTATGATCAACTTTTCGAGCCCTTAGCTATCGGGCCGGTCATCGCCAAGAACCGGTTTTATCAGGTGCCGCATTGTAATGGTGGTGGGTATCGTGACCCATCGGCCGCTGCGCAAATGCGCAAAGTTAAAGCCGAAGGTGGTTGGGGAGTGATATTCACTGAACAAGTCGAGTTGCACCACACGTCAGAGATCACCCCATTTATTGAGCTGCGTTTGTGGGATGACGATGACATTCCCATGCTGGCGAAAATGGCCGATAGTATGCACTCAGGTGATGCTCTAGCGGGTATTGAGCTCGCCTACTCAGGGGTGAATGGCCCCAATTTATATTCACGCGAAGTGCCGATGGCACCTAGCGCGATGCCGATTAGAACCTTTACCAACGATCCTGTGAGTGCACGTGAGCTCACTTTGTCCGATATAGCGGACTTACGCCGGTGGCATCGAAACGCGATTCGGCGTGCGCGTACCGCCGGGTACGATTTGGTTTGTTTATACGGCGCTCATGGCTTTGGAGTTATTCAACACTTCTTATCGCGCACCACGAATCACCGCACAGACCAATACGGCGGTAGTTTAGAAAACCGTTCAAGGTTACTGCGCGAGTTGTTATCCGATGCCAAAGACGAGGCGGGCGATAGCATGGGTTTTAGCTTGCGTCTGTCGTTGCATGAAATGACCGATGGTATGGGTTTTAGTAATGATGAAGTGCGTGATTTGATTGGCATGCATGCAGACTTACCCGATCTGTGGGACTTGGCACATGGTTCATGGGAGGAGTGTTCGGGTACTTCTCGCTTTACCGGTGAAGCGGCACAACAAGATTTGGTCAGTGGCATACGTAAGCTTACGTCTAAACCAATTGTTGGTGTTGGTCGATTCACGTCGCCGGATGTCATGGTTAAACAAATTGAATCAGGTGTGTTGGATTTTATTGGTTGTGCCCGGCCATCTATTGCCGACCCGTGGTTGCCGCGAAAGATCGATGAAGGACGGGTTGAAGATATCCGCGAATGCATTGGTTGCAATATTTGTGTCACTGGGGATATGACCATGTCTTTGTCTCGATGTACACAAAACCCTTCGTTTATGGAAGAGTGGCGCAAGGGTTGGCATCCCGAGATCATGAATAAAAAAGGCCCGTCGGAATCCGTTCTTATTGTCGGCTCTGGGCCTGCAGGATTAGAAGCGGCTATGTCTTTAGGGCGTCGTGGGTACGATGTGTCTTTGGCTGAACGAAAAACCATACTTGGTGGGCGAGTATCGCTCGAATCAAGCTTGCCTGGCCTATCGCAATGGGCCAGAGTCAAAGACTATCGCGAATACCAAATTAGCCAAATGCAAAACGTGAACGTGTATTTGGATAACGATTTAAGCGCCAGCGACATCTTGGAATTTGGTGCTAACCATGTTGCTATTGCAACCGGATCGCGATGGCGACGTGATGGTGTAGCCCGTGCGCACGTGCAGCCTTTAAACCTGCCTCAGAACATGCCGATCTACACACCCGACGATATGATGGAAAATGCGAAGCCTACAGGTCATGTTCTCGTTTACGACGACGATCACTACTACATGGGGTCGGTGTTGGCAGAGCGGCTTGTGCAGTTGGGCTGCTCGGTGACCTTGGTCACTCCATCAGCTTATGTCTCTGAATGGACCTTGAATACCCTGGAACAGGGTTTTGTTGCAGCCCGTATGTTTGAATTGGGTGTCAGCCTAAAATTGAATACTCGGCTTGAGTCTGTTGCTGATGGGGCGGCGCATTTGCAATGTATTTACTCAGGAGCGGGTCACGATATACCGGTCGATTCTATTTTAATGGTCACGGCAAGAGATGCAGACCGCGGCCTGTGGAATTCTTTAGTGGACACACGTTCGCAATGGGCAGATAACGGCATTCAATCCATCAAAGTGATCGGGGATGCAGATGCGCCCGCGCCCATCGCTTGGGCAACCTATGCCGGACACCGGTTTGCCAGAGAAATTGATACGCCCGATATCGGAGATGCATTGCCGTTTAAGCGTGAAGTGACAAAGCTACACCCTGCATAGCACCGAATAACTTATAAGGATATAAACTATGAGTGAGCAAATAACGCATATTGTGTTTGATCTGGGGGGCGTTATTATCGAATTGCGTGGCGCACCCATTCGACGTGAATGGACGTCGGCCAATGAGACTCACGAACAGATGTGGGAGAAATGGTTAACGGCCAATGCACCGCGCCAATTTGAGGCGGGCAAGATCGATACGCAAACCTTTGGCAACATGATTGTTGATGAATTGTCGCTTTCGATTAGTAGCGCTGAATTTCTCGACTATTTCTTAAGCTTACCCATAGCGCCTTTTCCGGGTGCTTTAGAGTTAGTGCGTTCTTTAAAACCACAATATAAAACCGCACTGTTTTCCAATTCCAATGCGATGCATTGGGATAAGAAAATGAGTGAATTTAAACTCGGCCCCGACTTCGACTTTCACTTCGCCTCGCATCTAATGGGGCTGGTCAAACCTGATTTGGCAGCATTCGAGCATGTGGTTAGTGTGCTTGGTATACCTGCGCAAAACATATTATTTTTGGATGACAATCAGATGAACGTAGATGCCGCTCGATCAATTGGCATGCTGGCTGAAAAAGTGGTGGGTTTTGAGCAGCTGCCATCGGCGTTGGCTAAACACGAAGTATTGCCAACTTAAACACAGGTGAAACTGATCTAGTTTTCGTTTTCTAACGCACAAGCTCGTCGATAAGGTCCAAAGAGAAACAATACTAAAATCGCTACCAGCATGGCTAGCGAAATATAGCAAAGTGGCGTTGACCCACCGGCACCTCGTACTGACCCACCGGATGTTGGGCATACGCCACCACCTGCAAAAAATTCCGCTATGGATGCAAGCAATGCAATAACAAAAGCGGTGCCCCAGCCGGCGGCAAAGCAGTAGTGCTTAATACCGTTATGTCGAATGATAATGGCGACAATCATTAGCGCGTACGCAGCCGTCACAACATAGCAAACCGGCACAAAGCCAAGGTGTGGGCAGGGTACGCCTTTGAAATTGATAATACTCAAATTCAATCCACCGACGAACCCTGCGGCTACGAGAATCCAAAGCGCTATATCGACAAACGTAATTTTTGGCATAGGCGTGCGCTCTTAATAATCAAATGAAATGTTGATGGTTTCGTTGCGAAAGCTGCCAGGCATGTTTTTTTCAACCCCAGCTAAATTGCTAACAGACACCGAAACGGCCCTTTGCTTACCTAAACCGAAGATCAGTACATGGGATTGGTCAGACACCAAACCTTCACCAATCACAAACTGCCTGACAAGTGTAGAGCCATCTTCAAGTTCAACCTTAACTTGTGCTCCGACCGAGTCGATCGTATTAGGCAAGCGAACTTTCAAGTAGCCCTGGTCGCCACCTGTACTTAAAAACACGTTTTGTTTGCCGAGCAAATTTACATGTATCAAATCCGGGTAACCGTCTTGGTTAAAGTCAGCGGTAATGGGCGATATGCCATAAGCCCGATTGATTACACCGGTCTCGGCGCCTACGTCCGTAAATTTGCCATCATCCGATTGCAACAAGAAACGACCGTTAAGTCTGAACAGGGGGACTTTGTGCAGTGGCCAGCCTTCGTAGTTTTCGGAAACAGCTAAATCATCCAGGCCGTCGAGGTTAAAGTCTTCAAATACCGCTCCCCATGAAAATTCGAAGTCAGCAATTTGGGATTGCTCTGCAGAATCTATAAATTCAAACCCGCCTTGGTTATCGAATAATATCCAATCCTGATGCAGTTGTTGATTATCCGTTAAGTCACCACGTAAAAGCGTGGTTGGAATTGATGAGCCCACGTTGGAGAAAAAGAAATCCGGCAGTCCATTGTTACCCAAGTCGGTTGTGGCAATGCCCATGGGGTAGGCGAAGTAATCGGAGCTTGGATTTGGCAAGTTTGTAAACGTTAGATCGCCATTATTTTTCCAGGTGCGTATTTGGCCGGTGTCGTGTGCAACAACGAGGTCAGCGAGTTTATCTTGATCAATATCAATAAACATGGCTTGAAAGGTATTGTGCTTGTACTGCATGCCTGCGGCTTGCGTAATATTTTCAAAACCTTCATCCCCTTTATTTAAGAATAACCCGCTTACACCACCGTAGTCCTTATTGAAAACAGTCGTGCCCTCGACGAACTCGCGGGCAATGTAGCCACAAACGTATAAGTCATAAAGGCCATCGCCATTTATATCGCCCACGGCCACAGATAAGGGTACCGTTTGCGCGTCAATTGCCAAGTTTAGCTTAGTGCCGGAGAACTTCGTTTTATCATTGTTATATAGGTAAACACCAGAGTCTCTGGTCACCAACATATCGTTATCGCCGTCTCGATCAAAATCAAGTGATACGGCACTAAAGGTTTTATCGGGTGTTGTTTTCGTCCAGCCGGTGGCATCCGTTATATCCACAAACTTGCCGCCCTCAAATTTATAGAAAGCGTCCTGCTGATCACTGCCACCACCGAAGAACACTTCCTCAACGCCATCGTTATCAATATCGACAATGGCACCGGCGGCAAAGGGTAAGCTGCGTGTTACATCGAACGCCGGTTCGAAGGCGATGCTTTGTTGCTGGTATTTGGGTATGTGCAAACCGTCTAACGTTACCGGGTATGGGTTAGCACGGTCGTAAGCTGCGTATCCATAGGCAACACCAATAACGGCAATCAAAAGAAAAACGATAAAGCCAACAATGGACTTAAGTAGGTTTGCTGTGCTCATGGATACAAATGGGTCTCAGTTAAATCTTTAAGGAACGTCGTTGTGCTTTGAACGCAAAAGGCAAAGACACAGCGAAGAAAATAAAGAACGCTACATTCAGTGCGATGGGCATGACGTGCTTACCGATATCGGGCAACACTAAAAATAAAACAAAGCTTGCAATCAGAAGAACGATTGGATTGAGCAGGGCAATCCATTTTGGGTAGTGCGATCGACCACTTAATGAAAGCCAAATAATGATCAGCGATAATATTAAGGTGGTCGCTCGGATAACGTGTAGTAGTGTTTCGTAGCGCAAGACGTACAAGTCAATGAGTTGGTTAATCTCGTTCGACACCGGTAGTTGCGTAAGGGCTGCAATACTGGCGCGCGAACCAATCCAAACGGCACCCACGATAAATCCAAAGCTTGCAATTAAGAATGCACTAAAAGCTATCCTGACATTGGCAGGGCGTAGCATAAGGTAAATGTGGTAACAACCCACCGGATACAAGGTGGCGCCTGCAACGGCTATAAAGTGCCCAAGCGTTGATCGAGCGGCCGGAATGTCGCTCATGTATTCATAACCTGTGGCCGAAAATCGAGCCAGTGCATCGAAGTGCAGCAAATATTCGCCAACGCCTGTGAGTGTGGCGGCCAATAGTCCTGCAAATGCTGTGAGTACGTATTTGTATTGCATCAATGCCCAGCTCGTTGCGAATGGCGATCGTGCCGTGCTGGCTCGAAATCATACCGCTTGGAGCGAATTAGATCCATTCGGTCGCCCTTGTGGACTATAGGGACAGCGATAAGTTCCAGTGCGAAATTCGCTCAATTGAGACAAGTTTTAGGCTGAGGCGCTGTCGAGCATTTCTTGGGCGTGTTGTTGACTCTTCTTTGTGATCTTGGCACCGCCAAGCATGCGTGCGATTTCGTCGCGTGTCTCTTTCTTGTTTAAAGTTTCAAGCTCTGTCTTGGTCATGCCTTTTTCAACTTGTTTGGTCACTCGCATGTGATTGTGTGCTTGAGCTGCAACCTGTGGTAAGTGAGTGACACAAAGCACTTGCACATGTTCACCGACTTGACGCAGCAAGCGACCAACGGTCTCTGCGACGGCGCCACCAATGCCCGCGTCAACCTCATCAAATATCAATGTATTCACCGCATGGGAATCAATCGTGGCTAATTGAATACACAAACTAATGCGGGACAATTCACCACCCGAGGCTACCTTGGCCAGTGCTCCAGGTTTTACACCAGGGTTTGGGCTGACATTAAAGCTAACAACATCTTGTCCGTGCCGATGCATAGTGTTTTTGTCACTATTAACGTCTATTTCTAACACACCACCTTCCATAGCCAGTGTTTGCATCGATGCTGTGATGGTTTGTGATAGTTTTTTCGCTTGGCGTTTTCTTAAGCGTGATAACTTGGCTGCCTGATCTACATACACTTGCCTTAGTGCGGCAACTTCTTTTGTTAGTTGCTCAATGCGTTGTTCAGGTGCGCTCATGTTATCGAGTTCGGCACGCAAGTCGGTTTCAACCTTATCCAGTTCGTTTATAGAAACATGGTGTTTTTTAGCCAGACGATGCAATTGGAAAAGTTTGTCATCAAGCCACGCGAGCCGATTCCCATCGTGTTCCATCGAGCTTGCATGGTTTCGCAACAAACTCGCTGCTTCTTCGGTTTGAATGTTGGCCGACTCAATGAGATCGAGTGCTTCTTGCATGCGTTCATCGATAGCAACCAATTCCGACAGTGGCGCAATAGCAGCGGATAGCGCATGGCTTGCACTATTTTCTCCATCCAGTGCTTGCAATGCGTTATCGCTCAGTTGCATTAGTCGATCAGCGCTGGCTAACCAGCGATGTTCTGATTCGATGTCGCCAACGTTTGTACCACCAATATCAAGCGCATCGAATTCTTGTAATTGAAATTGAATCAAGTCGAGTCGATTTTGCGTTGCTTGGGTGTCGTTGGTTGCGGTACTGAGTTTTTGGTTTGCAGCATGCCAGGCATCGAAGGCGTCAAGTACTTGTTTGGGCAGCGGGCTTTGTGCAAAGTCATCAAGCAATTGTCTCTGTGCTGCTGGCTTGGCCAGTAGTTGGTGCTCGTTTTGCCCATGGATGCTTAACAGCTGTGCGCCAAGTTCGCGTTGAATTTGCACCGATACCGGTCGGCCGTTAATGGTTGAACGGTTTTTACCGCTGCGGGTGAGAACGCGACGCAGCAAGCATTCGTCGTTTTCATCAAGATCGTTTTGTTCCAGCCACTTTCTAACCGCCGGTAGTTTTTCTATATCGAAGCTTGCAGTGACTTCAGCGCGATCAGCGCCTTGTTGAATGTTGTCGGCACTACTACGTGCGCCGAGCACTTGACCAAGTGCATCTAATAGAATGGATTTACCAGCGCCCGTTTCACCCGTCAGAGCCGTCATGCCCGGACTGAGCTCGAGCTCGGTCTGGTCGATAATGGCAAAGTGGCGAATGTGGATGTGGTTGAGCATGTTGGGCCTATTCTCCTAATCTGCCCTTATCCTAGCTCTAATTTAGCCCCAATTGAGTTTCTCACGCAGAATTTGATGATAATCGTACGTTTCTGGGTGTAAAAGCCTAACCCGCTTGTCCATACACTTCACTTCGATCATGTCCCCAAGCGTGGCATCCATATAGACTTGGCCATCGCACACGACTTGTGCTTCCAAAACCTGGTCATCCCAAAGGTGCATGCGGATGCGACTTTTCGCATCAACCATGAGTGCGCGGCTAGTGAGTGTGTGTGGACAGATCGGTTGCAACACAACCGCGTTAACCGTTGGGCCAACAATGGGTCCACCGTTCGATAATGCATAGGCAGTTGACCCTGAGGGGGTTGCGACGATCAAACCATCGGCGCGTTGATGGGTGACAAGTACATCATCAATGGTGATATCGAAATCCATGATTTGCAATACATCACGTACGCGGACAACCGTGTCATTAAAAGCATAGGCTGAATCGATACATTCACCTTCGCGCATGATGCGCGTGTGCAACATGATGCGTTCTTCTTCAATGTACTGACCTTTTATAATGGCTTCGAGTTTATCCAGACCTTTATTCGGTGCTACATCAACAAGAAAACCTAAGCGTCCACGATTAACACCGACGATAGGCACATCGTAGTCAACCAATTCGCGTGCTGCATGAAGCAGGGTGCCATCACCACCAATCACAACCGCTAAGTCGCAGGTTTCGCCTATCTCGCTGGCTGGTACCGTAACGCCTTCAACCAAGCCTTTCGTGCTGTGTGATAAAACGACCTCGACATCCATTGCCTGCAAGCGCGCCATAACCTCAGTGATGGTGCTCGATACGCTTTCGTCATTGATTTTGACCAACAGGCCAACTCTTGAAAACTGTTTCATCCCTGCAAAATACCACGCAAAGGTGGCGGTGTCATTGCCGCGTATGATCTTGACAAGTTCGCGTTTTTACAGGTTTTTTGGTAAGGCTGTGGATTAGTACAACTTACGTGTAGGTGGAATGCCGCTTTTTTGTGCGATTGCCACTATTTTGACGAATCGATCAGTGCCGTAAGTTCATAAAGGTGTTGCAAGGCCTCGCGTGGAGTAATGTTGTCCGGTTCCAATTTAGTGACGTAGTTCTGTATAGCACTGGGCTCGGCAAACATGTCCAATTGCGGTGCGACGGGTTCTTTTCCTCTTGCTTTTGGCGCTGCACTCGGCTGGTTTGAGCTTTCGGTTATCGGGCTTGCCTGGTTTTCTAAATTGGTTAAGGTATGCCTTGCTGTATCCAGTGCAATTCTTGGCAGGCCCGCTAGTTCGGCCACTTGAATACCGTAGCTTTTATTCGCCGCACCTTGTTTTATTTGATGCATAAACACAATACGGCCATTATGCTCAACAGCATCTAAGTGCACATTTTCAATGGCATCAAATCGATTAGCAAGATCGGTTAATTCAAAGTAGTGAGTGGCGAATAAACACATCGCTTTATTCACCGAGCATAGGTGCTCGGCACAAGCACCAGCCAGTGATAAGCCATCGTAGGTGCTGGTGCCGCGACCCACTTCATCCATGAGTACCAATGAACGCTCCGTTGCGTTACGCAATATGTGCGCAGCCTCTGTCATTTCAACCATAAACGTTGATTGTCCGCTGGCCAAGTCATCAGATGCACCGATGCGTGTAAAGATACGATCAATCGGGCCAATGCGTGCAGCACTTGCTGGCACATAACTGCCGGTATGTGCAAGCAACGCGATCAGCGCGTTTTGGCGCATAAAGGTTGATTTACCACCCATGTTCGGTCCGGTAATGAGCAACATGTGGGTTTTCTTATCCAGGTGCAACGGATTGGCAACAAAGGGTTCGTCATTGATAGCCTCTATCACTGGATGGCGACCTGCCTCGATTTGAATGCCCGGTTCATCAACTAACTCAGGGCAATGCCAGTCATTGCGTTGTGCAACCGAGGACAAACTGCATAAGGCGTCCAGTTTTGCCAGAGCTTGTGCTGTTTCGCTGATGCGGTCCAGATCGGGCTGCAGTTGTTCGAGTAGTTGTGTGTAGAGTTGCTTTTCCCGCGCTAAAGCTTTTTCTTTCGCACCGAGTACTTTGTCTTCGTGCTCTTTTAGTTCGGGCGTGATGTATCGCTCGGTACTTTTAAGCGTTTGACGGCGAATAAAGTGTGCAGGTGCTTCCTGGTTGCGACTGGTTTCAATATAAAAGCCATGCACGCGGTTGTAGCCTACTTTTAACGACTGGATGCCGGTGGCTTCGCGCTCGCGTTTTTCTAACTGTTCTAAAAAGTCAGACGCATTAGTGCTTAGTTCTGTCAGTTCGTCGAGCTCTGCATCAAAGCCTGCTGCGATAAATCCGCCATCGCGAATAACTGCTGGTGGGTTTTCAACAATGGCTTTGCTTAGTAGGGCGTGTGCATCAGGTTGAGTTTTACACGCATCAGCGATGGCATTCATTTCAATGCAATTGATGCGCTGCAATTGCGCGTATATCTCGGGTAATAGCCCTAGGCTTACCTGCAATCGATGCAATTCGCGTGGTTGTACACTTTTTAAATGAACGCGCGTTAGAATGCGTTCAACATCGTGAACTTGCTTGAGTAGCGGTTGCAGTTCGCCATAGTTGTCGCCTTTTATAAGTGCCGCAATGCTTCGTTGTCGCTGACCAATTAAATCGCGATCTCGAGTGGGTTGTTGTAACCAATGGCGCAAGCGTCGGGTGCCCATCGGATTCACCGTTTGATTAATGGTGGCAAACAAGGTGTGTTCATGGGTGCCCGAAACACTTTCGGTGAGTTCCAAATGACGTCGAGTTCCAGGGTCGAGCACAATAGTGTTGTCGGCATGTTCAACCCGCAAGTGTTTAATTTGTGGTAGTCCGCTTACGTGAGTTTCACGGGCATAGCCTAGTGCCACAGATGCTGCACTGATTGCCGCTGGCAGCGCATCACAACCGAAGGCTTTTAAATGTTGTGTGCCGAAATGTTCCAACAGCATCGCACGACTCGATTCAACATCAAAAAACCAGGGTGCTCTAGCCGTTACCGGTTTGGCACTGAACAAGGATCGAATCGATGAGTCTTCCGATAGCAACATCTCTGCAGGTGCCAGACGCGCCACCTCTGCTTGTACCGCGCTTAAGTTGTCTAACTCTTGAACGCTAAAATCACCGCTGGCAACATCGAGTGCGGCAATACCGAAATGGTTGTTAATTTCGCTAATCGCCACCAGCACGGCAACATCACTGGCACTAAGCAAACTCTCTTCAGTTAAGGTACCGGGTGTGACAACGCGAACAACTTCTCGCTTGACCGGACCTTTACCAGTGACCTCTCCAGTTTGCTCGCAGATAGCAACGGATTGGCCTCGACGGACCAAACGGCCTAAGTAATTGTCGGCAGCATGGTATGGAATGCCGGCCATAGGAATCGGGTTTCCACCACTTTTTCCGCGCGCCGTGAGTGTAATATCAAGCAGGTCTGCTGCACGTTTAGCGTCATCGTAAAAAAGCTCATAGAAATCACCCATTCGATAGAACAGTAAAGTGTCTGGGTGATTCGCTTTGATACCCAGATACTGCTGCATCATAGGTGTGTGGTTGCTCGTGGCCATGCGTGCTAGTGTACCAACTTGCCCATTCGAAAAAGTATTCATATGTCAGCTTCTATCGCTCCAGCATCTGCGTTGGTCACCGAATTGGCTGACTTATTAATTGAAAAATCCTGGAGTGTTACAACCGCGGAATCTTGCACAGGCGGGTTAGTCGCGGCGGCGTTAACTGATATAGCCGGTAGCTCGGCCTGGTTTAATCAGGGCGTGGTGAGTTATGCAAACCGGGCAAAGGTAGAGCTACTGGGTGTCGATAACGCCTTGTTAGTGCAATATGGTGCAGTTAGTCAAGAAGTGGTCGAGGCAATGGCGGCCGGTGCTTTAGCGCGAGCCAATGCAAATGTGGCTGTAGCGGTCAGTGGTATTGCTGGCCCAAGTGGTGGAAGTTTGGACAAACCCGTTGGCACCGTGTGGATTGGTTGGGCGGTGCGACAAACATCCAGTGAATTATCTGTCACTTCGATGCTCAATCTTTTTACTGGTGATCGATCTATAATCAGAGAAGCTGCGCTTGTTGAAGCGTTGCGTGGTACCATCCAGCGCGTTCGATCTGCATGATATTGAATCCACATTTAGCCACAGATGGAGGTGAGCACAGTGCCACTATTCGTTGCCAGACGCTTTGCGTCAATGACCGTATTAGCTGTTGTTGTTCTGTTTAGCCATAACGCATTTGCAGAAGATCCGCCAACGGGAAAGGCGCTCATTGAAGCGCAATTAGAAGAGGCTAAAAAGCTGTTGGCGGAAGACAGAGCAAGTTTTCAAGAAACAGCAGAGAAAAAACGTCTTATCGATGAAAAAATTGCCGCTCGCGAGGCGCGTGAAGCAGAAATTCAAGCTGAACTTAAACAACTTTGTGAAGAACAGGATAAGTTGTCACCCGGAACATTGGACAGCTGCATGGCTAAATTAAACAACTAGAAATATTTACAGTGTTTTTTTGCCAATTAGCACACGAAGTCCCCATTTTGTGAAATAATCGCTGTCACGGTTAAACGCCCAGGGAGTGGTATTTCCGTAGCTACGTTTTAGCAGAACTTGAAAAAGTAGCATTTAACAAAGTAGCACCTTCACAAAGGAGACGAACGTGGACGACAATCGAAAGAAAGCGCTAACAGCGGCCTTAGGCCAAATCGAAAAGCAGTTTGGTAAAGGCGCAATTATGCGCATGGGAGACGCGACGGATACGCGTGATATTGAAGTCATTTCAACAGGCTGTTTAGGTCTGGATGTGGCTCTCGGCATTGGTGGATTGCCGCGAGGTCGCGTATGCGAAATCTACGGACCTGAGTCATCAGGTAAAACAACCATGACACTGCAAGTCATTGCAGAGTGTCAAAAAGCGGGCGGCACTGCAGCCTTCATCGATGCAGAGCACGCACTCGACCCTGTCTACGCAGCCAAGCTCGGTGTAAACGTAGACGATCTGCTTATTTCACAACCTGATACTGGTGACCAAGCACTCGAAATTGTCGACATGCTTGTTCGTTCTGGTGGTATTGATATCATCGTTGTCGATTCGGTAGCAGCCTTAACACCTAAAGCTGAAATCGAAGGCGACATGGGTGATTCACATGTTGGTTTGCATGCACGATTAATGTCGCAAGCATTGCGCAAACTCACCGGTAACATCAAACGCACCAACACTTCAGTCATCTTCATCAACCAAATTCGCATGAAAATTGGTGTGATGTTCGGCAGCCCTGAAACCACCACTGGTGGTAACGCACTTAAGTTCTATTCATCAGTTCGACTAGACATCCGTCGCATTGGCGCGGTCAAGCGGGGCGACGAAATTGTTGGTAATGAAACCCGCGTTAAAGTGGTTAAGAACAAGATGGCACCACCGTTCCGTCAAACAGAGTTTGAAATTCTGTACGGCGAGGGCACATCAAGAGAAGGTGAGCTTATCGACCTTGGTTCCAAAAACGGTATCGTGGATAAAGCCGGTGCTTGGTATAGCTATAACGGTGATCGCATCGGTCAGGGTAAAGAGAATGTACGCCAGTTCTTGAAAGAGAATCCTGACATTGCAGACGACATCGATCGCAAGGTTCGTGAACTGCTTCTATCTGCACCGGTTGAGAGCAAAAAAGAAGAGGAAGAGCCGGAGTTGGAAGTCGAAGCATAAGCTGACTCACGGTTATGGGCTTCGGTCGCGACAGAAAACAGATTGACCCCAACCTCAAACCCGAAGAGCTCGCGCGGCAAGCGTACGCGCGAGCGATTCGTCTTCTCGGTTCCCGAGAACATTCCAGCGTAGAAATTCGCAAAAAGCTCGGTGAGGCGGGGTTCGATTCTGACATCATCGATGCCACGCTCGAACAGCTAGTGGCTGCTGGTTACCAGAGCGATGAGCGATTCGCGAATGGTTATGCAGAATCTTTGCTGCGCAAAAACTACGGCTCCATGGTTATAAATGCCAAAATCACCAGCCGTGGCATCTCATCAAGTTTAGCCAAAGACGCCATTGCAGCGGCTATCAAGGAGCGTGGTGTCGACTGGTCGATGGTTGCAGCCGATGCATTGTTGTCTAAATTTTCCTCGACACAGTTGTCAGATTCAGATCAGGTTTTCATGGGCAAGTGCGCCCGGTTTTTGAACCGGCGCGGCTTTTCGTCGACTGATGCCATCAAGGCAATACGATTGGCGGCAGAAACGGTGTCAGAATAGCCACTCACTGGGCTACAATTCAGAGTATCTATCAATGCTCTGGCGCCGTAGCATGGTCTCAACTTCAGATATTCGCGAAAAATTCTTGTCGTTCTTTGCCTCCAAAGGGCATGAAATTGTGGCGTCAAGTTCGTTGGTCCCCGGAAACGACAAAACTCTGTTGTTCACGAATGCCGGTATGGTTCAGTTTAAAGACTTGTTTACCGGTGATGAAGTGCGCGACTACAAGCGAGCAACTACCTCTCAGCGCTGCGTGCGTGCCGGTGGTAAACACAACGATTTAGATAACGTTGGTTACACCGCACGCCATCACACTTTCTTTGAAATGCTTGGCAACTTTAGTTTCGGCGATTACTTCAAAGAGGATGCGATTGCCTACGCTTGGCAATTTTTAACTGACGAGCTTGGCTTGCCGGCAGAGAAGCTTTGGATTACGGTTTTTGAAGAAGATGATGAAGCTGAAGCCATTTGGGTAAACAAAATCGGTGTGCCAAAAGAACGGGTTATTCGCATTGGCGCTAAAGATAACTTTTGGATGATGGGCGACACCGGTCCTTGTGGCCCCTGTTCAGAGATTTTTTACGATCACGGTGAAGACGTTTGGGGTGGCCCACCAGGCTCGGCTGAAGAAGACGGTGATCGTTTTATTGAAATCTGGAATTTGGTTTTTATGCAGTTCGACCGTGCTGCCGACGGCACGATGACGCCATTGCCGAAACCTTGTGTTGATACCGGTATGGGCTTAGAGCGTACAGCCGCTGTATTGCAGCATGTGCATAGTAACTATGAAATTGATTTATTTAAAAACCTCATTCAAGCGGTTGCAAAACTCACTGGCACCGAAGACTTTGAAAACCCGTCTTTAAACGTTATCGCCGATCACATTCGTTCGTGTGCGTTTTTAATAACAGATGGTGTTCTACCCAGTAACGAAGGTCGTGGTTATGTACTGCGTCGCATTATTCGTCGCGCGGTGCGTCATGGACATAAACTTGGTGCTGAAAAACTCTTCTTTCACAAGCTAACCAAAGCTTTGGTTAGTGAGATGGGTAAAGCGTATCCAGAGTTAGTTGCGGCAAAGGACAATGTCGAGCAGCAGCTATTAAAAGAAGAGGAACGCTTTGCTGCGACACTTTCCTCTGGTATGAAAATTTTAGATCAGGAAGTGGCAGCTCTTTCGGGCACCGTTATTCCTGGTGAAGTGGTTTTTAAACTCTATGATACCTACGGTTTTCCGGTTGACTTAACCGCTGATATTGCGCGTGAACGAGAACTGACTGTTGATCAAGCTGGCTTTGATGAACACATGGAAGCGCAGCGTAAGCTTGCTCAAGCGGCAAGTAATTTTGGTACTAACGGAGGGGAATTACCAAAGTCTGATGTGCAAACGCAGTTTCTTGGTTATGAGGACGTGCAAGCAGACGCAAAAGTGGTTGAGTTGTATGTGGACGGCACGTCGGTCGACAAAATCGAACAAGGTCAGAATGCTTGGGTTGTGTTAGACCAAACACCGTTCTATGGAGAGTCGGGTGGTCAAGTGGGTGATACCGGTGTATTGGCTTGCGGCAATGCGCGCTTTGCCGTTGTGGATACACAAAAGTCTCGTGCCGCATTTATGCACGCAGGTGTACTTGAATCGGGTAGTTTGTCGGTGGGTGAACAGGTGGATGCTGTCATTGACGATGATCGACGATCACATATAAAACGACACCATTCAGCCACACATTTATTACATGGTGCCTTGCGTCATGTGTTGGGTGCACACGTCGAACAGAAAGGCTCGTTGGTGAATGAGCAACAGTTGCGCTTCGACTTCTCGCACACAGGCCCGGTAACGGCTGAACAAATGGTGCAAGTTGAACAATGGATTGACCAAGAAGTTCGACGCAACAGTCCCTGTGTAACCAAAGAGATGAGTATGGATGAAGCGGTAGCTGCCGGTGCAATCGCCCTGTTTGGTGAAAAGTACGGTTCAGTTGTTCGCGTGGTTACCCTGGGTGACCAATCCGTTGAGTTGTGTGGCGGTACACATGTGAGCGCAACTGGAGACTTAGGCGCGGTCAAAGTCACCGCAGAGACTGGCGTCGCTGCTGGTGTGCGAAGAATTGAAGCGCTCAGTGGTGATGTTGCCCTGCAACATACACAAAAGCTAGAGCAGCAACTCTCATCGGTTGCGTCCATGTTGAAAACGTCTCCTGCAGATGTAGTCCCCAAGCTGCAACAGCTTCAAGACCGACAAAAAGAATTAAGTCGACAGGTCGAACAACTGCAAAGCAAATTGTCAGCGCAAGCAGGTTCGAGCATGTCAGACAGTGCCGAGACAATTAACAACGTCAAGGCTTTATTCCAGGTGGTTGATGGTGCTGATGCTAAAGCTTTGCGATCGGTGATGGATGAGCTTCGACAGAAGCTTGGCGATAGCGCTATCGTGTTGGCCAGTGAAAGCGGTGGTAAAGCAGTTTTAGTGTCTTCGGTTAGTAAGCCTTTGCATGGCCAGTTAACGGCTGGTGACTTAATGAAAGTGGTTGCCGAAGCACTTGGTGGACGAGGCGGTGGTCGCCCCGACATGGCGCAAGGAGGTGCTGACTCACTGAAAGATATCGAAGCGGCGTTTAGTGCCGCAAGAGATTGGGTAGCGAAAGCCACAGCCTAGTGGCGTGCTTTTTTGTATTGTGTGAATAAAATCTAATGGCGTTTCTGGTTAAAAAATTTGGTGGTACGTCAGTCGGTACGGCTGAGCGCATCAAAAACGTAGCAAAGCAGCTGCATACAGCAAAACAGGCAGGCGATGATATCGTTGTTGTGGTGTCGGCCATGTCTGGTGAAACCAATCGATTGGTTGCACTTGCACGCGAGATGATGCCTGCTGTGGTTGATGTGCGTGAGTTAGACGTGCTGTTGTCCACCGGTGAGCAAGTCACGATTGCACTATTGGCGATGGCCTTAAAGGAGCTCGGTGTTGACGCGCGTTCCTACACCGGGTCGCAAGTTCGTATTCTGACCGATAGCGCGCACAGTAAAGCGCGCATACTCGAAATAGACAAAGCACCCATCCTCGAAGATATCAAGCAAGGCCGTATTGTGGTTGTTGCAGGCTTCCAGGGTGTAGATGAGCAGGGCGATATAACAACCCTGGGTCGTGGTGGTTCAGATACCTCGGCTGTGGCCTTGGCCGCAGCTTTAGGCTGTGACGAATGCCAAATCTACACCGATGTTGATGGTGTTTACACAACCGACCCACGGGTTGAGAGTCGTGCACGTCGGCTTGATCGAATAACCTTTGAAGAGATGCTGGAAATGGCCAGCTTGGGTTCAAAAGTTCTGCAAATTCGAGCGGTTGAATTTGCTGGAAAATACAATGTGCCGGTCCGTGTGCTCTCAAGCTTTGAGCCGGGCGAGGGTACTTTAATAACTTTAGATGATGAGGAAAATCAAATGGAACAGGCGCTCGTTTCGGGAATAGCGTTTAATCGGGATGAAGCGCAAATCACGGTTGCAGGCGTTGCTGATCAACCGGGTATTGCTTATTCCATATTGGGTCCGATAGCTGACCTGAACATTGAAGTCGATGTGATATTGCAAAACATTGGCGAAAATGGTCTCACCGATTTCACTTTTACTGTGCATCGTGATGAATACAAGCGCGTGATTGAGTTTCTAAACGAACGACAATCTGAACTTGGGGCTGAGGCGATTCACGGTAACGATCGCATCGTTAAACTATCCATTGTTGGTGTGGGCATGCGGTCTCATGCCGGTATAGCCAGCCGCATGTTTAAGGCGCTGTCAGAAAATGGTATCAACTTGCGAATGATAACTACGTCTGAGATAAAGATCTCGGTTGTTATCGATGAGAACTTTCTTGAGCTTGGTGTTCGTGCCTTACACGAAGAGTTCGAACTTGCAGAAGCGAGTGAAGAAAGCTAACTTCACGGCCATATCAGTAAGGGCATAGCTGATGTGGTCATATCAACAATTTAATCTCTGACTACGCCAACTCAGGCATATAGCTAAATGGTTTTCCTGGTTAAGTATAAATTCAGGAATTGATTCTACATTAGTGCTCAGTAATTGAATTTCAGTATCAGTTCTGCCGTTTACTGATGTTGTGTTTAGTACATTCGTGTTTGGCGCCGACTTGTCTCGTTGTTGTTACCGCATGCTGTTAAAAAAATGGATAAACATTAGAATAACAGTATGCAAGGTGATTGATTTGCTGCATGCATAAAATTTAGCGTTAACTAAAGCAAGTTAATACGTAGTTTTACCTTCTTCGAATCTGTAATAAACCAAAGTATTGAGATACTGTAGTTCACAATGTAATGCGTCAGCACCTAAACGAGTGTGTGTCAGTACGACGTTGTAATGACGGAACGTGTCATGAGTGTGAATTCGCGCGAATGAAACAATGTGTTCACGATAAGTTGGCAATTAAACTGCGATAATTCTCAGACTGGTCACACGTGTGGTCTGAGTGAACGTAGCAAGGAGAATTCAGTATGTTGATACTTACTCGCAGAGTTGGTGAAACTTTAATGATTGGTGACGAAGTCACTGTCACCGTTCTCGGCGTAAAAGGTAATCAAGTTCGTATCGGTGTTAATGCTCCAAAGGAAGTGGCTGTACATCGTGAAGAGATTTACGAAAGAATTAAAAAGGAAGAAGCGGCTGGTGAAGCGGTCCTTGATGCTGTTGTCGACGATTAAACTTGTTTTGTGAACATGCAGAACAATAGCTTTTTTAA
This sequence comes from uncultured Granulosicoccaceae bacterium, assembly GCA_938035945.1. Classification (GTDB taxonomy): domain Bacteria; phylum Pseudomonadota; class Gammaproteobacteria; order Granulosicoccales; family Granulosicoccaceae; genus Granulosicoccus. The sequence goes on along the minus strand of CALHOU010000029.1, from coordinate 57,525 downwards.
TTAACCCCCCCTTTCGAATCGACTTTGGACGGCGGGTTTACGTACTACCCCTCACGGCTTAAAACCCACCAGTTTCATGCGGTCGTAGCGTTGGCCAAAATTTAATCGATTTTAAACACAAATAATCGTCACTGATTGTTGACGATATGGGATGCACAGGCCATACTTCAGGGCTTGGAGTTACGCGCCCGTAGCTCAGTTGGATAGAGTACCTGGCTACGAACCAGGCGGTCGGAGGTTCGAATCCTTCCGGGCGCGCCAATCCGCTCCAAGAAGTTGTAATTCAAGTAGCAATCAGTAACGCCTTACGGAGAGGTGGCCGAGTGGCTGAAGGCGCTCCCCTGCTAAGGGAGTATACGTTTTAAAGCGTATCGAGGGTTCGAATCCCTCTCTCTCCGCCAGTTACGAAAAAGTATAAACCCATCCCAAGTAACAAACGCAAATAGTACAAGGCCTCACGTCAAGAGAGGGATGCGAACCCTCGGTTCGACAAACGGCACCGCCGTTTGGGCAACGCGGTTCACCGCGTTGGGGCGAAGCCCCGAGGCGATAGCCGAGTCAATCCCTCTCTCTCCGCCAGTTACGAAAAAGAATAAACTCATCCCAAGTAACAAACGCAAATAGTACAAGGCTTCACGCCAAGAGAGTGATGCGAACCCTCGGTTCGACAAACGGCACCGCCGTTTGGGCAACGCGGTTCACCGCGTTGGGGCGAAGCCCTGAGTCAATCCTTCGCCACTGGCGATTTTCAACTAAACCCTTATCTGACTTCATTGCCCCAGCAAAAAGTGAACACGTGGAGACAATTGTGCCCACAAGATCAATCCTGCGCTTCATAGTTAGCAAATATAGAAACCAAGAGCCACGGAGCCTTGAAAAGTGAACACGTGGAGACACAACGGGCCCTATAGTGAACACGTGTTCACTCACCAGCCCGAAAGACCAAGCAAAACACCGGCGATAATTGCTCTTTTTATCGCACCTGTTGCAGATGAGATTTCCCATCGACCACTGTAGTAAAACCTTTAGCGATTGGCGCTAAAAACAACGTGAATTGAGCTCACAAAATGTGACTAACACGTTATATCCACGTTCATAGTAAATGTGAACTCATATGTATAAAAGTTAGATTCCGATGTGACGATAACCTCACTATGGGTTTAGAGCCCAGACTTAGACAATTCAACCGGTAGTCGAAATGCTTAGCAAAATTCTCAGCACAGCCACACTGGCCGTGGTGGCATGGTTGGCAGTGCAAAACATGCAAACCCAACGTGCATTGCATATAACTCAAGGCTCGTTTCAAAAAGCGATCGGTGAATTGCGCTCAGAACTTGATGATGTCGCAGATCAGAATGAGACAATCGGTACAGATATGTTAGCGCGCATGGAACAGCTCTCAGCACAACAGGTAAAGCTTGCTAAAAACTCCAGCAAAGCAGATCCAAAATTACTTAAAGCAAAAGACCAAAAGATCACAAGGCTGAATCAGCATGCTGCCTTGCAAGATGTGTATGCCAACGTTTTGAAAGCCGATTTACTTGGCACGCAGAAGCAGGGTGAAGCGGCGGCAGAGATGCTGCTATCGACCAAGACAACGATTTGGAAAACAAGTGAGAAATGGGAGCAAAGCAAAGATGCCTTGCGTGGCCTGATGGCGCCGATCGATATTCTCGCTGGTCGATGGAAGCGCGGGGACTTCAAAGGCGATACCAAAAAAATTCAAGCCGTGTTGGTCGAAGCACTTAGCGCACAACCCAAATCATAACGATATTACCTATTGCCCCACTAACAATGAACAGCGCCGACAACACAGTCTCAGAGTCTAGTATGGCCCAATCACGTGCGCTGTATGTGTTTGCGGTTGCGTGTTTCCCGATTCTGCTTGCCGGTGTGTTGACCCTTTTGGTTTTTCTCACTGGTACCGTCGAGCGTGATGACGGTATTGGTCACAAAAGTGACTACGTGCAAATTCAGTTTCCGCGACCGGGTAAAATGGTAGGGGATAATTTCACTTTAAAAGGCGTTGTTGACGCAGTACCGCCAGGTGAGGTGGTGTACATCGTTGAAAAAGCTGACCGGCGTTATTGGCCCAAAAAGCGCCTGGGTACATCACCTACCGAGTTCGTAAACAAACACTATACAAGGCCTGGGCAAGGGTATAAGTACGATATTGAAGTGATCTCAGTGAATGCCGAAGGCGATGCACGGCTTGGTCAGTGGTTTGATTCCGGCAAAAAGACTGGCAAATACCCCGGTATAGAACACATCGTCGGTGCACAGGTGTTAGCCAAAGTGCGGGTGGTACACGAATGAGTACGTCCGCTTCAACACGCATGAACTGGCTCGATGGGGCCCGTTTGGCTGCGGCTTTTTGTATTATCGGCATACACACATCAAGTGATAGCTTAGGCGGTGCGTTTAGAGATGCAGCCGCACATGATCGTGTGTTTCCTGTACTGTTGCGTAGCGTCTCTGAAATAGCCAGCACCGAGTTCTTCATTCTGGTGTCGCTGTTTCTGTTGTCGTTAAAATTATCCAAATCATCAACACCCTTTATCCCAACCATGTTGTTGCAAGCAAAGCGCCTGCTCGTTCCATTTGCGTTCTGGGCCGTTTTCTATGTTTTCTTTCGCTTATACAAAGCACACTACTTGGGCTACGACGCTGCAATCATGAGCGAGATCGAATCGTTAAGTCGCTGGGTGGGTTATTTGGTACTGGGTAATTCAAATTTTCATATGCACTTCTTACCCACCTTATTTATGTTGCTGTTGTTTCATCGCGTGTACAAACTTGCCATGCCCTATCCACTGCTGGGCTTGTTGGTGCTGCCGATGTTGTACATCAACCTCTCTATTTCTACTTGGATTTGGGGCACGATCGATGAGCCGTTATTGCGCGAGTATGTCATCCGATTCGTCAAAGTGCTTACGTACACCGGCTACGGTTTTTTTGCTTATAGCCTATACGGGTTTTGGCAACGCGGCATCAAACAAGAAGTGGCCAAACCGCTGTTCGGCTTGAGCCTATTTTTCGTGGGCTTAGGCTTTTTGATCAAGCTGATCTACGCCCAAAAAGTGGGCGTGGCGGGCGAATTTATCGTGCGTCGGGATTTGATCTTCTACGGGCACTATTTGTTGCCTTGCGCAGTGCTCTCAGCATTCATGTGCTCGTGGTTTCTGAATTGGCCAGACCGGCTATCTCAGTGGTCGCGGTTCTCTTTTGGGATGTACCTCATACATCCGGCCATTATGGACTTAATTGACGTGGCTTTCCTCGGCATATCCGTCCAACCGGATTGGTACGTGCTTATGAAATATAGCGCCACTGCGTTTTTATCACTGAGCCTCACCATGGCAATTGGCAAAGTCAAGCTGATTGCGTGGACGGTGGGGTTAGGCCCACTGCCTTGGGCAGGCAGTAAGGCTACGGCATCGATGCCAGCTGTACATTGATGAACGTGAACAATAGAACATGAAAACTGATGACAACAAGCCACCAGAGGAACGGTTGATTTATCGACACCGGCGCTCCGTGGGTGAGTCACTTGCTGCTATTGCGGCAGGTATTGTTGTGGCCGTGATAATCGTCGTGGGCCTAGGATTCTATTCGAAAACCAACTTGCCCAGCAATGGCTATTCTGCGGGCTACGGCGCTGACGGAAAATTCTCCCTCGATGTAAGCAGTGACAATCCAATGATGTCACCTGCGTCGCTTAATAATGGCAAGATGTGCGACGGCGATAACGCCAATTCGCTGGATTGTTTGATTAAACCTACAGAGAACAGTTGTGTGGTGCATAACGAAAAACTGAGCGGTGCAGACATGCGCATGGCGCGTATTGCATGGACTTATTTTGAAAACAACTACAACCCAGAAACTGGCTTGGTCAACGCGGTAAATAACTTTCCATCAACCACAATGTGGGATACCGGTTCTGCGTTGGCTGCGACTGTGGCTGCTTACGACTTTGGGTTTATTGGGAAAAAAGATTTCGATGATCGTATAACGGCGATGATTGGTTCGTTCTCACGCATGAAGCTTTTTAACGATGAAGCACCGAACAAAGTGTACAACACTAAAACCTTGCAGATGGTGGACTATGCAAACAAACCAACTGACTTAGGTATTGGTGTCTCGGCGCTCGACTTAGCTCGCTTGCTGTCATGGACTCGAACATTAAGCTGCATGCATCCAAAATACCACAGCAGCTTAGAAACAACTTTATCGCGCTGGAATTACGATCGCATTATTCAAAAGCAACAAATGTTTGGATTGGCGGTTAACAAGTTCAATCCGGAAGATATCAAAGTATGGCAAGAAGGTAGGCTTGGGTATGAACAGTACGCGGCAAAAATATTTGAACGATATGGTTTTGATGCATCAGTTGCTGCAGATTATGAAAACAAGTTTCGTGGTAATACCGAAATTATGGGCATTAACATCGCGCACGATAATCGTGACCCGAGAAAGTGGCATGCCAATAACTACGTTCTGACGGAGTCCTACACCATGGATGCGATGGAGCTTGGTATAGACGAACAGAACAAGCAGTTGGTACGAAATATATTTGAGGTGCAAAAACAACGCTGGCGTGAAACCGGTATTGTGACTGCTATTTCGGAAGATAATATCGATAAGGCACCTTGGTTTTTATACAACACCATCTTTAACGCCGGTGAAGCCTGGCAGACGACTAACAGCAGTGACGTGTCTTACAACCACATGAAGACCATATCAACCAAAGCCGCATTTTCGATGGCCCTGTTGTATCCGGAGGATGAATACAGCGCAGTACTTATGAATGCGATTGAATCGGCCTACGACCCTAAGAAGGGCTGGTATTCGGGTATTTACGAAAGTGGTGCTGGCTACAACAAAGTGACTACAGCAAACACAAATGGCGTCATTCTTAGTGGCTTCTTATATAAGAAATACGGTTCGCTATTACCGCATTGTGAATCGTGTAGCCGCGATCTAAAATTGGATTCTGATCTTCTGAAACTACCGGAAGTATCGGAATGTGAGATATGCGAAGGCGAATAAAGGCGGCCTTTGTTCATACGCAGCTCTTATGTTTAATGGTTTTGGGTTGTGCGCAGGCTTACGCCGATGATAAACAACCGCCGCTACTAAGCTTGTCTAAGGAACTAGAGTGTGCGGCCAATGCAAGCCAAGCTGCTAATCTCCTAAACTCTTTTAACAGTATTGAATTGCCAGGAATGCCGTTGCCAAATGAGTGGTACGGCTCAACGCAAAACCCATCACTACACGCCGCATCGCTCGATATTGCTCTGTACGCCTTGAGTAATACCAGCGCACGATTTCCTGAATTAGCATTAGATGTTGAGCAAGTGATTTTGCAGTGGGGATATTGCGAAGTATTGCTCGACAACACGTTCTATGATTTTGCCTTGATAGGCAACAAAATAGAACAACGTATTGCTGACCCAGAATCTCCTATTGACTGGAAAGGGTTTCATGCCCTGGGTTTTTTAGGTGATCATGAAAACAGATTGGAAATTGATGCGTTCAAACACGATGACGCACCGTTTATATTTTATGAAGTAGACTATTCCACACTGTTTCGGTTTCAATGTTTGCCGCACCCGCAAACCAGCGAGTTGTACTTAGACCCAGAAACCTATTTTCCGCTACGCGTGGTTCATGATAGCTATAAGCAATCACCCGAGTACCCCTATCAATGGCAGGTGGGTTGTGCTGCGCATTCTCCTGACGAACCCAACGAAGCACAGCAATCGGTAGTTGCGGATGTAAAGCCTGTTGAAAATGACGGCAAGCCTGATTGGCCCAAAAATGCTGACGGTTCAGAACAAAAGGGCTTGGAAGTATTGGAGAGTGAAGAAATTGCGAAGAACGATGGTATCGCTGATTGGCCGAAGACTGAAACGCAAGAACCTGAATTGAGCGCTGCTAAACCTTCTGCTGAGAAGGCAGCCAACGTCGAGATCGCTAAGTCACAAGCCGCAGAGTCGGGTGTTGCAAACAGAGCGGAAACCAAGTCAGACAATGCTAAGTCAGAAATAAAAAAGCAACCTGAGAAAGGTGCCACAGATAAAAAGGCAACGCCTGACACACTAGCGTCAAATCAAAACACCGAAATCACCAGTCCCATTGAAGCGGTTACCGAAGTCGTGTCGGGTGATGTTGACAATTTCTCGACAGTTACAGCTGAAGAAATCATTGTACAAACAACCGACACCAACATTGATACTGAAACCACTGAGTCAATCGCTCCTGCAGTCGATACACAATCAAAGCGGGCTGATGTAGCCGACACCAAGGTGAAGCAGCCCGTCGCTGTGCAGAGCAGCGACACATTTGATGCCGCAGACGCTTACGCACAAGAGGCTGATCTAGAACAAGCCTTAGAGATCGGAGTGGAGATCGTCGCAAAACCAGCCCCAGCCACGCTCGATGACAAAGTACTACCAGTTCAATCAGACACACCATTAGCACAAACGCTGGCAACAGCGCAGGTTCAAGAGGCAGAAGTTGAATCCATACATACGCAATCTGTTGAAGTGTTGCAAGGCGCCGCTTCAGTGCAATTGGAGGCAGCTGTAGAAACTGAGAATGCTGTCGAGCCGGGTTCTTCGCCAGACACTAATACGGTATCGGTTGAGAATGATCTAAGTTCTCCAACGCGGCATCAAATGAGCGATGAAGAGCGTGTTCGATTGGTAGCACGACGACTGTTTGGCTATCGCTACGAGCTTATTAAAAAACAAGAATCCATGTTGACCATGGTGACAGGGCCCGGTTATCTGTATTACGTACTGCCGTTCAGGCCCGATGACCCAGCCGACGGCATTCCAGATTACATCAGTGCAAGCAAACGGCATAACAAGCTAGTGGATGGCATAGCCGACTACATAGACATCCAGCCCGCAGGTGACGATCGATCACTAACACCGGCCCAATCTAAAGCACTCATTGCGTCAAGCTCTGAACTTGGTCGTCGATGGATTAGAGATGTTGAATACTACAACTACGGTTTAGCTTACAGACGACCTGATAAGTTTAGAAAACCAGCTAGGCGTCACGGTAATTCGATAGCGCAAATCGTTGCACAGAGCGCTGACTTATTAGCGTCCGCCCCAGTGGTGCTTGAGCAGGGTGATACCAGTCCGGCAGTTGGATTCGATACGGTGCCGGAGCTTAAAGAGGAGGCGCAGCAGAACGAAGAGCAGCGCACCAAGCCGAAGAAGAAAAAATATCGCGGCTTCAATGGGTTCATAACATTGGGTAACCGCGGTCTGGATGGTGACGGATTTAGCATTACGACCGGTGCCTCATATAAGCCGATCAAAGACAGCTACTGGTTTGCTCGCGGCTCTTGGAACTACCGGTTTGATGATGAGGAGTTTCGTTATACCTGGGGTATTGGCTATGACGATTGGCATCCGGGTACGTTCTCGATTCAATTGAATCATTGGGGGCCATTGCTACCGGGTGATTATCTGGATCTGGATAATGCGATCGCCTCGGCAACCTATAAGTTCAAGAAAAACAGGTTTATGGAAAAGCATCGTGTATCTAGCTCGGTCACTTTGAGCCAGAAAATATCTGGCGACCCTGTGTTTAGCTGGAGTAATTCATGGAGTCCAAAAGGTAAGTGGTTCGTGCGATCAACCATTAGTCAGCCGCTCAAGGGTGGTGACACGAGTTGGTCGTATGGTTTTGGGTATGCAAACTACGCCCCGTTTACATTCAGCTTCGAATACAACAATTGGGGCTATAACAAAGCATTTGAATATAACTTTAAAGACAATGGCATACTTTCGTTTACCTATCGCTGGCGCTATTAATGGAACCTTGAGTATCAATTGCTATTTTTTACAGCCCAAAGGTTACACGGCCAGTTCACGGGCTGTTAAAAGCTGCAAATATTTTGATGCTTCTCACAAAATCTCGTGCAATTAACCCCTTATAGCACCTCTTTTGCGTACTACTTCTGATACTCAGTTAGGTAGTACTAAATGTTCATTTAGGGACACAGTTTTTCAGGAATTACCTCGTTACGCCGCCAACTAAATATCACTGTCATCGTGTAAGTTTTGGTTCGTAGATGGAAGGCACTTCAGCACTTGTTGTCGGGAATGACGCAGAAACGCGGGTGGCGTTATCGCGTCAGCTTGACGGTGCCGGATTCACAACCATGACGGCAACCAACGGACAGCAAGCCTTAGACATAATTGAGAAGATTGGCGTGACTCTGGTGCTGTGTGATTGGTCCATCAAAGACATGACGGGTACAGAATTCTGCGCGCGCTTAAGAAGCGCGACTATGGATAGGTACGTGTACTTTATCTTTCTTGGTGCGCAAGCTGAAGTTGCTCCGCAAAAGGCGCTCAGCGCCGGAGCGGATGCGTTTCTGAGCACACCCGTGAAAAACGATGATCTGAGTGCCAGATTGCAAAGTGCGACCAGAATCATCGAGTTGCAGGACCGGATGACGGCGCGTAATGATTTTCTAGAATACGCCTATCAGAGCGTTACTACCGACTTAAAAATCGCTGCTAAGGTACAAGAGGATTTATTACCCCGCCAATTCAGGCTTGCGGGTCTGGATACCAATTGGGTTTTCAAGCCGGCGAATTTTGTTGCCGGTGATATGTTTGACTACTTTCCGCTCGGGGACGACTACTTTGTATTTTACATTCTCGATGTGGAAGGTCACGGAATTGCCTCAGCTCTGACATCGTTCGCAATCAATAATCAATTAAACCCGTCCAGTCACGGTTTGTGTTCGAAGTCGATAAAAAATAATCCGCAAACCGCTGATGCGGTGATCGCGACCGTGCAGAACCTGAATCGTCAGTTTCAGGGAAATTTGAACAGTTCCCGCTACTTCACAATGATTTACGGAATTGTTGATGTAACCAGCGGAGAAGTAACCATGACGCAGGCAGGTCACCCAGCTCCGATTCAGTTGTCGAAAAAAACTGGTGAAGCGGTAGCCTTGGGTGATGGTGGAATGCCTATAGGGCTGCTTAAAGAGGCGACTTACAGCACGATCAGCAGCACCTTAGTGGCGGGTGATCGGTTGTTCTTGTATTCAGACGGAATGCTTGAATGTGAGAACGACAAAGGGGAGTTTTATGGTTCAGAACGGCTTCTGAGTCGAATACAGGAATGGCGCGATCTACCGATAGAGGAACTAGGTGATTTGTTCGATGGTGAAATTACGCGCTGGAATGGATCGGAGACCTTTGAAGATGATGTATCAATGGTCATTTTGGAATACACCGGCAAACGATAAAGCTCAGGAATCGATAACATGAGTTTCGAAGTAGAAATAAAAGAAGGCATCGCAGTTGTAGCAGTCACTGCAGGCAGGCTCGATGCGAGTGTGGCACCCGAACTGAAGAAAGTGGTCAGCAATGTAATTGATGATGGTACGTCGCGCATCATGCTTGACTTACAAAGAGTTCAGTTCATGGATAGTAGTGGCCTTGGGGCCGTTATATCCAGTTTCAAACTAACCGGACAAAAAGGTGAGTTTGTTATTTGTAATATGAATGAGGCCGTAAAAGAAATATTCGAGCTCACCCATATGGATCGATTATTTGATATCTATCCTAATGCTGATGAGGGTTTTCAAAAGATGTGCGCCTAGTGCAGACGCCACTTTGAACTACTGAGTACGCCTATATGGAAACTGGAAAAATTAATCTGTCGATAGACAGCGACATACGCCAAGTACAGCATGTCGGTGAAGCGGTGCGAGTCTTGTGCTCTCATTTAGAGTTAGCAGGCGCAAAGCCAAGCAGCGTTGAGCTGGCCGTGGTTGAAGCGATTAACAACTCAATCGAACACGCTTACCGATCTGAATCAGGCAATTCTGTTGATGTTGCTTTCGAGTACGATGCAGATTGCTTGAACATAAAAATAAAGGACTATGGCGTTCCAATGCCAACTAGTATCGCGGGTCAGCTATCGCAAGAAGTCATTATGCCCAATGGAAGCGTAGACATGGACGGGTTACCCGAATCAGGTTGGGGCGTACAGCTGCTCAAATCTGTCTGTGACGAGGTTTCATACCAGCGCATTCAAAGCTGTAACACCTTGTCGCTATCTTTTAAATTAGCTTCAGTGACTGCTTGATCTTAGATCAAGCGCAGGTGTCAGCATTGTGTCATTTTATTTTGAACAGTTCGAGCACCGCAAGCCGCCGCCGCCACTAAAAAAAGCGCCTATTGCGCAAACACTTGCGCAAATCTGTTTGATCGTCGCGATTGTTACCGGCGCTTGGTATATTCAGTGGCGCTGGACGTCCTCCATTAACTTCGATGCGCTGTGGATTGCCATCCCCCTGTTACTTGCCGAGACCGGTGCATATATCGGTTTAGTTTTATTCGTGTTCACGATTTGGCGCGTTGATGATTTTGAACAAAAAAACGCCCCTTCGTGCATAACAGAGTGTGACTCGGGCGAAAACAGGAGCCCGAGCCCGGTGTCTGTTGATGTGTTTTTTCCAACCTACGATGAAGAAGTGGAGTTGGTTCGCCTGAGCTTGCAAGATGCGTTGAAAATCCATTATCCGCACAGTATCAACATAAAAATCCATGTGCTCGACGACGGAAATCGCGCAGTCATGCGAGAGCTGGCTGAGGAGATGGGCTGTAACTATATAACGCGCGATAACAACACTGGTTTCAAAGCCGGCAACATGCGCAATGCCATGGAGCAAACCAGCGGTGACTTTATTCTTATCTGTGATGCTGACACACGACCCTTTCCAAGCATTCTGGAAAACACCCTGGGGTATTTTCGCGACCCGGATGTAGCTTGGGTGCAGACCCCGCAATGGTTTTTTGATCTACCTGAAGGCAAGAGATTACCGGATTCCTTGGAACAGAAATTCGGTTCAAACGGTGCTCGAGTTGGTCGCATGGTCGAATGTATTTTCGGTAAGGTACAAGTCGGTGAAGACCCCTTTGTCAATGATCCGAAACTATTCTACGACGTTATCTTACGTCGACGAAATTGGGCGAATGCTTCATTTTGTTGTGGTGCGGGCTCTCTGCACAGACGCGAAGCGGTGATGCAGGCGGCTCTTCGCCAGTTTAGCTCGGAAGTAGATAAGCTGGCACATGCGCAATCGCAAGAACTGCAAAAGCTCACCGGTGAATTTGAAGCAGGCAGTAATGTGCGGCAATTGATAACGCAAAAAATCGCGCATGAAAAGGAATTTACACCTTACAAGTTTCACGTGTCTGAAGATATCTATACATCTATTGAATTGCATTCAGACAAGGTGCGCAAATGGAAATCGGTATTGCACCCAGCGGTTGAATCAAAAATGCTCTCGCCGCAAGATCTAGAAACATGGACCGTACAACGGTTTAAGTATGCTGGTGGTACTTTAGACATTGCTTTAAACGATGATTTCCTGTTTCGAGAAGGCTTGTCTTTTCCGCAGCGCATGATGTATGCATCGACAGTTTGGTCGTATTTTGGTGGTTTGTGGAATATGGTTTTTTTAACCGCGCCATTGGTTTTTTTGTTTTTTGCAATTGCACCGGTAAGTGCCTATTCATTCGATTTCTATAAGCACATATTTCCTTTTCTGTTTATGACAGAGCTTGGAACCATGCTTGCGATGTGGGGTTTGTCTGGCAGGAAGGCCAAGTTTAGTTATTTGTCGTTCTTCCCGGTGAACCTCAAAGCTATTTGGACCGTGCTGCGCGGTAAGAAGATCAGTTTTCCGGTTACATCCAAAGAGCGGCAAGACGGCTACTTTGTAAAACTGGTTTGGCCTCAAGCAACGATAATGTTTTTAACGGCACTGGGTATAGTTTACGCATGGGTTCAATTCATGCTCGGACACCCTAAATTCGACTTATCCGCATTGATCATAAATTCGTTTTGGGGGTTGAATAATATTTTGGCCCTGTCGGGCATTGTAATGGCTGCGTTTTGGCGACCCGATGCAGTCAGTGAAGTCAGCGGCAACCATGACGACAATGATGCCCATGATTTGAAGTTTGCGGAGGCCGCTTGAGTACGTTCAAACAAAATCTAATCAAAGCACGTAGTGCGCTGGTTTTTCTTATCGGCCTAACGCTGGCATTTTGGCTTGTGTATTCGCTCGAGAAGTGGAATCCTGCACCGGCAACACTGACTGATGCCACGATAATCGATATTGAAGATGATATGGACGTTACCCGCGATCACAGAAGCTTAACCAGTCAAGAGCGTGAATGGGCCAAAACGGCGTGGCGTTATTTTGAGAACAACTATGTGCCTGAAACAGGCATGGTGAATTCGGCCGATAAATACCCGGCGTCTACGATGTGGGATACCTCGTCCTATTTGCTGGGATTGATCGCTGCGCAGCGTCTAAGAATTGTTGATGAAGCAGAGTTTGATAAACGAGTATCAGCATTGCTAACTACCTTGGCGACGATGCCTTTGTTCGAAGATTTGTTGCCGAACAAATCGTACAACACGAAATCGATGTCCATGGTTACCTACAACAATGATCAGACAGACCGAGGTATAGGTTGGTCTGCTATTGATGTTGGGCGAATTATGGTGCCGCTAAACATTCTGGTTTGGCAATACCCCAAGCACACAGGCGAAGTCGGGGACGTGCTGGCGCACTGGAAAATCGATGCAGCTATCGATAATGCTGAAATGATTGGAACAGCAATCAGTGATGCTGGCAAAACCTTATTGCTGCAAGAAGGTCGCCTTGGCTATGAAGAGTACGCAGCGAAATCTTTTTCCTTGATCAGTCGGGATGTTGGCAAGGCGATGGACTACGAAACCAACAGCGAACTGATCAACATATATGGCATTGATGTAGCTGCCGATACACGGAGGCCATCCGAGTTTGGTGCATTGAACTATGTGGTGTCCGAGCCGTATATTCTTGATGGTATTGAGTACGGTTGGGACCGTTACTCCAAAGAGTTGTCTAAACGTGTGTTTGATGTGCAACAGGCACGGTTTGAAAAAACCGGTGTGCTGACGGCCGTGAGCGAAGACAACATCGATCAATCTCCGTACTTTGTGTACAACACGGTTTTTGCCGATGGCAAAAAATGGAACGCCGTAACCGAATCCGGAGAAGATGCGTCAGAGTTTCGTACAGTGAGTACAAAAGCGGCAATTGGATTTCACGCATTGTATGAAGGTGAATACACCCAACAACTAATTGCCCACATTGGCGAAAACTACGACGCAGAGCGTGGCTGGTATTCAGGTATCTATGAAGCCAGCGGCGAACCCAATAAAGCGATCACAGCAAACACTAACGGCATCATACTGGAGGCGCTGCACTATATTGAGTTTGGCCCGATGATGCGAGCCAATTCAGCGACGCAGGTCGCGACAGCGGCAGAGGAGTAAACTCACGTCGTTCACAAGTGATGGTGCCAACAGGAATCGCCACAGCAGCTAAGCTATAGGTGGCGCCGATCGGCGTGGCAGTTCCTAACTTTACTAATCACTTGACCACGGTCCAGTGGGAGAGCTCAATTGAAGACAGATCTATTGCCGCAGTTGCAAGAGGAGTGGTTCGGTAACTATAAAGCTGATCTGCTCGCCGGGCTGGTGGTGGCCCTGGCGCTAATCCCTGAAGCAATTGCCTTTTCCATCATCGCAGGCGTTGACCCGAAAGTTGGCCTATATGCGTCTTTCTCGATTGCTGTCATCGTCGCAATCACTGGTGGTCGACCGGGTATGATCTCCGCGGCTACCGCTGCCACCGCTGTGCTGATGGTTACGCTGGTAAAAGATCACGGATTGCAGTACTTACTGGCCGCCACCGTGCTGGCCGGTCTTATCCAAATCGTTGCCGGTGTTTTCAAGCTTGGGTTTGTGATGCGATTTGTGTCGCGCTCGGTTATGACAGGATTTGTCAATGCCTTGGCCATTCTAATATTTATGGCACAACTGCCTGAGCTAATCAATGTACCGCAGCTTACCTACGTCATGGTGGCTGCCGGTCTTGCCATCATCTATTTGTTTCCGTACTTGACCAAAGTTGTCCCATCGCCCTTGGTGTGCATCATCGTATTAACCTCCATCTCTTTAATAATGGGGATGGACATTCGTACTGTTGGGGATATGGGTGAGCTACCGTCAACACTGCCGATTTTTCTGATTCCTGATATCCCTTTAAATTGGGAGACATTCAAGATTATCCTGCCATACTCAGCCGCCGTTGCAGCCGTTGGGTTACTTGAATCATTGATGACCGCATCGATCGTGGATGAATTAACCGATACACGCAGCGATAAAAACCGCGAATGTATCGGTCAGGGTATTGCTAATACAGCCACTGGATTTATTGGTGGTATGGCCGGCTGCGCGATGATTGGTCAATCCATTATTAATGTTAAATCCGGCGGGCGTGGACGTCTTTCGACTTTTTGTGCTGGACTGTTTTTATTGCTGATGATCGTGTTTCTTGGCGATTGGGTTAAACAAATTCCCATGGCCGCATTGGTTGCCATCATGATTATGGTATCGATCGGTACGTTTAGTTGGTCGTCAATCAAAAACCTACGCGACCATCCGCGAAGTTCATCGGCGGTTATGTTGGCAACCGTTATCGTCGTTGTTGGCACACACAACCTAGCCATTGGTGTGTTGGTCGGCGTCTTACTGTCAGGTATTTTCTTTGCCTGGAAAATCGCTCAACTGTTTCGTGTTAGAACCGAACTGTCAGATGATGGAACAACACGCACCTATCAATTTGAGGGTCAAATATTTTTCGCATCGGTTGATGACTTCAACGACTCTTTCGATTTTAAAGAAGCCGTGGAAAAAGTTATCATCGACGTGCAACAAGCGCATATTTGGGATATTTCGAGTGTGGCAGCACTCGACATGGTGGTATTGAAATTCCGTCGTGAAGGCGCAGAAGTCGAAATCAAAGGATTAAACGAGGCAAGCGAAACAATAGTTGATAAGCTAGCCATTCACGATGAACCCGGTGCGCTGGAGCGCATGTTAGGTCACTAGGAACACGCGAATGCCAAAACTGGTCTCACTTATTGATGGCTCTATGTACTCACACAGTGTGTGTGATTTGTCTGCATATTTCGCCAAAAGATTAAACGCATCCATCACCGTTGTGCATGTTTTAGGTCGCCGAGAAATTTCTGATGATGCATCCAACCTGAGTGGCAGTATTGGCTTAGGTGCAAGAACTGCATTGCTTGAAGAGCTCGCTGAAATCGATGCGCAAAAAGCCAAGCTGGCTAATCGACGTGGACGCGCTATTTTAGAAGACGCTCGCGATTACCTTGTCGATGGTGGCATGGAGAAAAACGATGTTGATATAAAATTACGTCATGCAGAAATTGTCGAAACCATTGCTGACTTTGAAAACGATATCGATTTAATCGTTATTGGAAAACGCGGTATTGGTGCTGACTTTGATCAAATGCACTTAGGTTCAAATTTGGAGCGTGTCGTACGTTCAAGCCAGAAACCGGTGCTTGTGGCCTCACGTTCGTTTCGCCCCATCAAGCGTTTTCTTATCGCGTTCGATGGCGGTAATAGCGCATGGAAAGCAGTGGAGTATGCAGCGAAGCTCGATTGTTTTACCGATGTTGAATGTCACCTTATAACCGTCAGTGGCGCCGGCACGAGCAACGCAGCCGGTTTAGAGCGAGCCAGCAAAGCCATGCAGAACGCTGGCTATAAGGTGTCTTCTGAAGTGCTCAAAGGCGAGCCTGAATCCGCCATCGCGGCAAAAGTAGAGCAGGGCGAGTACGATTTGTTGCTGATGGGGGCTTATGGGCACTCCCGAATCCGCAATTTGATTATCGGCTCTACCACCACAGAAATGATCCGTTCCTGTAAAATACCGGTTTTATTGTTTCGATAAATCATTGGTATGAAATATCTGGTTTACTTATCAGGCGAAATCCACACCGATTGGCGCGAGCAAATTATCGACGGTGCAAATACTAAAAACTTGCCGGTCGAATTCACCTCTGCAGTCACCGATCACGAAGCCAGTGATGCTGCCGGTGATGTATTAGGTGAAGAAACGAGTGGTTTTTGGCGCGATCACAAATCATCAAAAGTCAACGCCATTCGTACACGGGTGCAACTAGAGAAATGCGATGTGGCCATCATCCGCTTCGGTGATAAGTACAAGCAATGGAACGCCGCCTTTGATGCGGGTTATTGCTCGGCGTTATCAAAGCCGTACATCACGTTACACGATGAATCCATTATTCACCCACTAAAAGAAGTAGACGCAGGTGCGTTGGCGTGGGCACAAACACCGCAACAGGTAGTGGATGTTTTGTCTTACGTTACCTTGAAGTGACGCTTTTTAACGTTGTCGGTGTAGGCGTTCGTAGCTAAACTACCTCATTTCTTTTTTATTACCCTGCTGCAGTTGTGTATCAATTGTTACGGCTTTCGCAACACCGCAGTCCATTGCCTTTGTAGCGCGACTAAGGCCTGAAAAAACTGCATTTGTGCGCATCATGCGCGCATAAGCTTGTGTAGCTCTGTTACCAAAGCATTGGATAGCCTCAGCCTATCCTTTTCATTACTTCAATTCGTGGCTTGGTTTGTGCTCAAATCGTCTTATTGAAGTGTCAAAACCCGTTTTAGTTCTCGCTAACCGTATTGCCTTGTAAGGGCCTTTCCTCGAGAATGCGCGGCTACTTAGGCATTTACCCGTTTTTGATTTAGGAGTAGTTCTGTGACAATTTCTTATAACGTTTTAATCATGGGGGCATCCTATGGTTCGTTGCTTGGAACCAAGCTTCTATTAGCCGGCCATGCAGTAACGTTGGTTTGCACTAAAAACACGGCGGATCTGATTAACGCTGAAGGTACGCATGTAAAGATTCCCGTACGTGGACGTGACGAATTAGTGCATGTGGAATCCAAGAAATTAAATGCACCGTTACGTGCTAGCACGCCTGAAAAGGTAAATCCAAAAGATTATGACCTTGTCGTGTTAGGTATGCAGGAACCGCAATACGGTGTGCCAGGTGTTCGCGAATTATTGAACAAAGTTGGCTTAGCAAAAGTACCAGCAATGGCAATCATGAATATGCCGCCTTTACCTTACTTACAGCGGCTTCCTAACATCGATATCGAATCTCTATTGCCCAGTTATACTGATCCTTCTGTTTGGGCAAACTTTGAACCCGGACTGGTCACGCTAGCCAGCCCGGACCCTCAAGCTTTTCGTCCGCCTGAGGAAGCTAAGAATGTTTTAGAAGTGAGTTTGCCAACAAACTTTAAAGTTGCGCGTTTTCAATCAGATGCTCACACAAAGATGCTCGAACAGATGCAGGATGATATGGCAGCCATCGATTTTGAATTACCGGATGGTTCAAGTACGCCGTTGCCAGTGAAGTTAAAAGTATTCGATTCGTTGTACGTGCCGTTGGCTAAGTGGAGCATGTTGGTAACCGGAAACTACCGTTGTATTAAACATGACGAAATGGTGTCGATCAAAGATGCTGTGCATGCTGATTTAGATGAGTCAAAGCGCGTTTATCAGTGGGTAGTTGATCTGTGTGTGAAAATGGGCGCAAATGAAACTGACATGGTGCCTTTCGATAAATACGCGAACGCCGCGAAAGGACTAAGTAAGCCTTCGTCAGGCGCTCGGGCCGTTTTTTCAGGTGCGAACAATATCGAGCGGGTGGATAGTCTGGTTCAGTCGATTGGCCAACAGTTCAACATGAGCTTGGATTCACTGGAGCAAACAGTGGCGTATGTTGACAAGCATTTGGAGTCCAATCGGACGTCTAAAAAGGCCGGATAATACTTTTTGCTGGTGGTGCGCCATGCACCACCAGTGCTTTTCCGCACAAGTCGCCTAACAGCAGTTACGCGCAAATCCTTAGAATAATCACGCTCTCATAGCCATTTTCATGGCGCAAAATATCGCTTGCAAATAAATCCCTTAGTGATAATCTGGTATACCAAATACCAGAGCTCATGAAATTCGACCTATGGTTGTACTTGACGCATGAATCTTACGGAGCATCAAGCAAAAAACATTTTGCGTGATGCCCGTGTGCGCATCCCTCGCGGTGGTCTGGCTAAGAGCGTCGAAGAATCATCCCGCATTGCAAGTGATCTAAACCTGCCCAAATTCGTCGTCAAAGCGCAGATTCAGGCTGGCGGCCGCGCGCAAGGCTATTTCAAAAATGATAGTCAGTCTCGCGGTGGCATCCGCGTCGTGGAAAGCGTTGCTCAAGTTAAAGCCTGTGCGGCACAAATGATCGGGAATGTATTAGTTACAGATCAAACTGGATTAGCAGGGGAGCGGGTTAACAGCGTTTATATCGAAGAGTTCGTGCAAGTGGGTGATGAAAAGTATATCGCTCTTTGTATAGATAGCGATACCGGATCGCTAAGTTTTGTTGCCTCTAATGAGGGTGGCGTTGGCATTGAGTCGTTAGCTCAGCAGTCACCTGAACTTATAAAACGCTTTCCCGTTGATATAGCAAACCCACAAGTGCCAACCAAGATAAACGAGTTTCTTGGGTTTGATGCAAACGCAGCTGCCGAATGCAATCAAATGCTCGATACATTGTTGTCCATTTTTATTGACAAAGACGCAACCTTAATAGAATTAAACCCCATTGGGCTAAACGAGCATGATGAATTAAGCGTGCTGGATGCGGCGATTGCATGGGATGACAATGCCTTGTTTAGGCAAGGTCACGAAGAACAAATGGTAGCCTACGATCATCTTCCAGCGTCTGAATTTAAAGCCAAGTGTCTAGGTCTGAATTACGTACATTTTTCAGGCAATGTCGGCACCGTTTCTGCGGGCGCTGGCCTGGCAATGGCTGTTATTGATGCGCTTAATGATGCTGAATTAAAACCTGCTAACTTTTTAGATATACCACCATCATCTAGTGTTGATGTCATTCGTCAGGCGATCGAACTGGTGTTGCACAATCAGAGCGTCAACGTTTTGTTTATTAATATTATCGGTGGTGGAATCATGCGCTGCGACGCCGTTGCTGATGCGATCCTTGTGATTAATGAGCAACAGAATATTGCTGTTCCAATGGTTGTTAGGTTAGCGGGAACCAACGCATCACTTGCTAATCAACGTTTGAGTGCATCATTGCCAGACATCTACGTCACATCAGATTTCGCTGACGCCATGGAGGCCGTAACTGGGGTCAGTGCTGCTCTTGCATCTAAAAGTGAGGCAAAGCCACATAAAAGTTGGTGGCAGCGTGTGGTTAATATACGCGAAACCAGTTCAACGTGAAGGGCGCATCGTGGCGATATTAGTAGACAAGCAAACGAAATTGCTCTGCCAAGGCTTCACTGGCAAGCAAGCCACGTTCTATAGTGAGCGTGCCATTGCCTTAGGAACACAAGTGGTTGGCGGTGTCACGCCGGGTAAAGGTGGTAGCACACACTTAGGTTTGCCGGTATTTAATACCGTTACTGAAGCCATAGAGATAACTGGAGCAAACGCCACCCTGATTCTTGTGCCGCCGACATTTGCAGCCAAGGCGATACTCGAAGCGATAGACGCTGATGTACCGCTAATTGTGTGCATCACTGAACGCATCCCCATCCTTGATATGGTTCGTGTGCGCTCGGCCCTGGCTCACTCAAACAGTCGGTTGCTGGGTCCTAACTGCCCAGGTGTTGTAACCCCTGAGCAATGCAAAGTTGGGATCATGCCGCTTGAAATATTTCGACCCGGTCGCGTGGGTATCGTTTCACGATCGAGTACCTTAACTTATGAAGTCGTTATTCAAACAAGCAAGAATGGTTTAGGTCAATCCACATGTGTGGGCATTGGCGCGGACCCTGTTGGCGGAATGTCTTTTGTTGATATTCTCGAATTGTTTGAACATGACGAGCAGACTGAAGGTATTGTTCTCGTTGGTGAAATTGGTGGCACTGCAGAGGAACAGGTTGCTGAGTTTCTGACTAACAACGAGTATAAAAAGCCCATCGTAAGTTATATAGCGGGACATTCTGCACCACATAACAGACGCATGGGACACGCAGGCGCTATACATAAGCACGGAATGGGGACGGCATCGGTTAAGAAAGAAATGTTGGAATCGGCAGGCGTAGTCATCGCTAATTCCCCAATAAATATAGGAAAAGAGGTGTTTTCAGTGCTGAACTCACACACAAGAATTTAGCAACAAGTTTTTATTTTGAATGTGCTTTTGACATTAAGCAATTGGTCGGGTACGTTTAAATTTGGTATGCGTAATACCACATGCTCATCCGGTTTTTCATCGCCGCGATGCACAAAAAACAGATGGAGGAATACATGAAAAAGTTCGTCAAACCGTTACTGCCTATGGTCGTAGCAGCAACTACCGCAATGACATTTTCAGCGTCTGCCTTGGCTGAATGGTCTCCAAGAAAACCCATTGAAATGATTATCATGGCCGGAACCGGTGGTGGTGCTGATCAAATCGCTCGCTTAATTCAAGGCTTAATCGAAAAGAAAGATTTATCACCGCGTCCAGTTATACCCATCAACAAGCCAGGTGGATCAGGTGCTGAAGCCTTACGTTACTTGCAAGACAAAGCAGGTGATGATCACACGGTTCTGGTAACACTCAATAGCTTCTACACCACACCGGTCATACAAAAAGATTTGGGCGTTGATGTTTCTAAATTTACGCCCATTGGTCGTATGGCGATCGATAACTTTTTATTGTGGGTTCACACCGATGATAAAGACATAACCGATCTTGATAGTTATGTTGCAGCGGTTAAGGCTGCTGGCATTGACTGGAAAGTGGGAGGAACTGGTTCTGGTCAGGAAGATTCAATCCTGACTGCAATGATGGAAAAGGAATTTGGTTACGACGTTACCTACATTCCTTTTCCTGGTGGCGGCACAGTTGCCAAAAACTTGGTTGGTAAGCACATTAACTCAACGGTTAATAATCCTGCTGAGCAGAACGAATTTTACCGTGCTGGTAATACAAAGCCGCTTGTTCAATTTACCGCTGAACGTCTACCGGCTTATCCGGATATTCCAACGGCGAAAGAGTTGGGTATAGACATTGAGTACTATATGCAGCGTTCTTTAAATGGACCTCCAGGCATGTCTGCCGATGCTCAAGCCTGGTACATTGATTTGTTTAAACAAGTATTCGAATCAGATGAATGGCAACAATTCTGTGTTGATGATGGTCTTGATTGTGGTGAATGGTCCGCAGGTGATGACTTGGCGGAGTTCCATACTGTTCAACTAAAGCGTCACGTTGATTTAATTGAAGCAGTAGGTGCTGCTGCGATAACTGGCGAGTAGTTTCTACGTTTGAATAGTCTGTTTATGTAAGTCTAGTGGAGAGCAAGGACGCACTCCATTTGAACTATGTAAAGCACCAAACACCATCACTATCAAAGAAAGAGAATCTGTACGAGCATGACTGTTAGAACAGCTGAACTGTTGTTTGCGATTATTCTGGCGCTGTGTTCCATCGGTTTGATGGTCAAAAGCGCCGAATTGAATATTGGTTGGATAGAGGGCAAGGGGCCTGGTTCTGGTGCGTGGCCCTTTTGGTTGTCAGCAGGCATGCTGGTAACCTGCTTGCTAACGATTTATCGGTGGGTAAAGCGAATCACACCCGAATCCAATTCGCTAGAACCTTATATGAGCGCACAAACAATTGTTGTTGTGGGCGTATCTGCCGGTGCTATTCTAGGTTTGCTTATCGGTACCCAGTTTATTGGAATTTACCCGTCCCTCATTGTGTTCTTATTGTTTTACCTGCGTGTTGTCGGTCGGCATTCATGGGCTTTAACCTTGTCTTTGGCTATTTGCATTCCATTTTTTATATTTTGCTTATTTGAAGTTGCGCTTACAATTCCATTGCCTAAAGCCATAACCGACCCTGCCTTTTACCCAGTGTACGATCTAATTTATGCAAGAAGCTTTGGCGAGCGATTAGCAACATTGCAGTATTCAATAGTGTTCATACCGGTTGTACTTGTTTTTGCTGTATTGGCTTACTGGTTATCTCGGTGGTTTAAAAAGCGTGCTAGCGCGAAATCGGTTGCGATGGTTTCCGATGCAGGCGCTGAACCAACTGCGTCGCCATCAACAACTGAAGGAGCCCAGTAAATGGATTCGGTATTAGCTTTATTGGGCGCCGGGATACTCGAAGCGCTACAACCGCTAAATTTAACCATGATCATCATTGGTTGCGCGGTCGGTTTACTCGTTGGTGCCATGCCCGGATTGGGTTCGGTTAACGGGGTCGCCATTCTCCTGCCCATTACTTTTTTGGTTCCACCAACGTCTGCGATTATTTTTCTGGCCGCGATCTATTACGGTGCCATGTATGGTGGCGCCATAAGTTCAATCACATTAGGCATACCCGGCGCATCCACGGCGGTGGCTACCGTGTTTGATGGCAGGCCGTTGGCGCAGTCCGGTCAGGCCGATAAAGCACTAACAGCGGCAGCGATTGCATCGTTTATTGGTGGCACTATTTCGGTTGTGTTATTCACCTTGTTCGCTCCACCCCTGGCTTCTTTTGCATTGAAATTCGGACCGCCTGAAGAATTTGCCTTGATGCTTTTGGCATTTGCTACGTTTATTGGCTTAGGTGGAGACGATATTCCAAAAACTATATTTTCAATCCTTATCGGGCTAGTGCTAGCAACCATTGGCTTGGACATAATCTCTGGTAAACCACGACTCATCTTTGGTGATATCTCAGGGTTTATGCACGGAATTAACTTTCTTGTGCTAGCCATTGGAATATACGGTATCGGGGAAATGCTTTGGACGCTAGAAACATCCCAAGGCAAAGTGACAGTACATAAAGTCAAAATGTCTTTCCGCTCTTTGATCAATAACATTAAAGAAGTCAAATCCTATATAGGTACAACGACCTTGGGTTCGGTACTTGGTTATTTTGTTGGAACCCTGCCGGCGGCCGGTGCAACACCAGCTTCATTAATGTCCTATGGTTTAGCGAAAACGTTCTCTAAAGACCCGGACAGTTTTGGTAAAGGGAATGTTGCAGGTGTTGCCGCACCTGAGGCTGCGAATAATGCAGCTTCAACAGGCTCCATGTTGCCGATGATCACACTCGGTATTCCCGGTTCGCCAACGACCGCCATTTTATTAGGTGGGATGATCATTTGGGGCTTGCGACCCGGACCATTACTTTTTACAGAGCATCCTGATTTCGTGTGGGGACTTATCGGCTCACTTTATATTGCTAATTTTGTCACGCTTATTATCAACTTGGCGTTTATTCCTGTATTTGTCAAAGTGCTCACCATGCCATTTACCATTCTTGCGCCGGTGATCTACATACTTTGCATCGTGGGTGGCTACGCTCCGACACAAACAATGCACGATGTTTGGCTCATGTTTTTGTTTGGCATCGTTGGCTATCTGCTACGAAAACTTAATTACCCCGTTGCGCCTGCGGTGTTGGCAATCGTGCTAGGTCCATTAGCAGAACGCTCGCTAAGGCAATCACTGCTTGCCTCGCACGGTGATTTCTCAACCTTTGTAACGCGCCCAATTAGTGGTACGTGTGTATTTTTAGCTGTATTGCTAATCGCGTACCCCGTTTATTTGAAATACAAAAAACGCAAAGCTGCCGCGGCGGCCGCTGTGTAATTGATGCTTGAATAATAAACAGAGTATGACTGACGATTTGCGAATTAAACCTATTCAAAGTGACCCGGGATTAAAAGACCGCGTATTTGATGCTTTGCGTACGGCGGTTATATCGATGGATATTTACTCTGTTAAAGAGCCGCCTAAATTGGACGAACGCAAACTAGCAGACATGTTAGGAGTGAGTCGCACGCCCGTTCGAGAAGCGTTGTCCAGACTTGAGCAAGAAGGGTTGGTTAAAAACATACCTCGTCGCGGTACATTTGTGGTACGCAAAACCAAGCGCGAAATTGTGGAAATAATCCAAGTATGGGCTGCACTGGAATCTATGGCAGCAAGATTGGCAACACTGCATGCAAGCGACAAAGAATTAGAATCTTTTCGAATTCGCTGTAACGGCTATCAAGCTGATAGAAGATCTGATGGCGCCCGTATTGATGAGTACTCGGAAAACAATATCAAGTTCCATCAAGATATTATTTCACTGAGTAAAAATGATTTTTTAATTTCGACTGCTCGATTATCGTTTGCACATATGCACTCTATTCGCTCCAGTACCATTAAAGATCCGGATAGAACGATTCAATCAATCATTGATCACATGCGGATTATAGAAGCACTGATGAATCGTGAAACTGCCAAAGTTGAAAAGCTGGTTAGAGAACACGCGCTGAAGCTTGCTGAGCACGTCGAGAAGCATGTTTATTATCTGGACTAGTTCATACAAGAGCATAGTTCGCGCACGTAGTTGTTCCCAGTTTTGCAAGCTAAGCTCGCTCGTTATAAAACTAATTTGAGGTGAAAAAAATGTCTGTTGAAGAGAAGGCGCTAATATCGAAAATTTCCAAAGATGGAGAGACGGGTGATTTTACAGATGGGTTTCATTTATTAATTGATGCCTTCCAAAAAAATGGATTGAACAACATATACGGTGTTCCAGGTATTCCAATCACAGACTTTGGTCGTTTAGCGCAAGCTGCCGGTATGCGAGTTTTTTCGTTTCGGCATGAACAACATGCAGGGAATGCCGCCGCTATTGCGGGTTACTTAACGGGTAAGCCTGGCCTTTGTTTAACTGTCTCGGCACCAGGATTTCTAAATGGTTTGACTGCACTGTCTAACGCCACCACCAATTGCTTCCCGATGATTTTGCTGTCGGGTTCTTCTGAACGAGAAATTGTAGATCTACAACAAGGCGACTATGAAGAGATGGACCAGCTCGCCATTGCCAAGCCCTTATGCAAGGCTGCGTATAGAGTATTGCATGCGGAAGATATCGGTATTGCGGTCGCGCGTGCTATTCGCTCTGCTGTATCTGGTAGGCCAGGAGGTGTTTATCTTGACTTACCAGCGAAATTGTTTGGGCAAGTTATGGATGCAGAAAAAGGCAGCCGATCGTTGGTCCAAGTTATAGATCCTGCGCCAAAACAAATTCCGGCCCCTGACGCTGTTGAACGAGCGCTTACCGTATTAAAAGATGCTAAACGTCCACTTATTATTCTGGGCAAGGGTGCAGCTTATGCACAAGTAGACGATACGGTTAAAGATTTTGTAGAAAAAAGCGGCATACCCTATTTACCAATGAGCATGGCGAAAGGTTTGTTGCCTGACGACCATCCTCAGTCAGCCGGCGCTGCGCGCTCGTTGGCGTTAGCAAAGTCTGATGTTGTCGTCATGATTGGGGCGCGATTAAATTGGTTGTTATCTCATGGTAAAGGTAAGAGCTGGGGAGAGCCTGGGTCGAAAAGATTTATTCAAATCGATATCGATCCCAAAGAGATGGATAGCAATGTTGAAATAGCGGCCCCATTGGTTGGCGACATCGGTTCTTGTCTGGATGCCATGCTTGCGGGTATGGGCGTTGGTTGGTCTGCACCACCGAGCGACTGGATTGTTGCTATTAAAGATAAGCGCGATGGCAACCTTGAAAAGATGCGCCAACGTCTTGGAAGTGATACTAATCCGATGGATTATCATTCAGCGCTTGGCGCGCTCAAGGAAATTATTAAAAACCGTCCGGATGCGATCTTGGTTAATGAAGGTGCAAACACGCTAGATTTTGCTCGAAGTATTATTGATATGTACAAGCCGCGTAAGCGCATCGATGTTGGCACGTGGGGCATCATGGGTATTGGCATGGGTGCGGCTGTGGCCGCTGCAGTCGAAACGGGTAACCCGGTGTTGGCCGTTGAAGGGGATAGTGCATTTGGATTTTCCGGCATGGAAATAGAAACCATTTGCCGATATAACTTGCCAGTTTGCATTGTTGTGTTCAACAACAATGGAATATACCGCGGTACAGATGTTAATCCCACTGGTGGTGAAGACGTTGCGCCTACTGTGTTTGTCAAAGATATTCGCTACGATAAAATGATGGAAGCCTTTGGTGGTGTTGGCGCACACGCAACTTCCCGCGATGAACTCACCGCAGCTGTCAACAAAGCAATGAATTCTGGTAAGCCAACATTGGTCAATGCGGTTATTGATGAAACGGCTGGAACCGAGAGTGGACGAATAGGCAACCTGAATCCGCAAAGCAAGGTAAAAAGGTCGTAAAAAGTATCTGCCGACGACCTTTGGAAAGGCGCACCGACTACAATAGCATTTAAATTATTTGATTAGGTTATTACACAATGAAAGCACTTGACGGCGTTAAAATTCTGGATTTCACTCACGTCCAATCTGGTCCCACTTGTACCCAGCTTCTGGGTTTCTTCGGCGCCGATGTTATTAAGGTTGAGCGACCTGGCGTCGGCGATGCAACGCGTAAACAGTTGGTTGACGTTGAAGGTGCCGATTCGCTTTATTTCACCATGCTTAATCACAATAAGCGTTCGATTACGCTGAACACCAAAACCGACAGCGGTAAAGAAGTGCTGGAAAAACTCGTCAAAGAGTGTGATGTGATGGTTGAAAATTTCGCACCTGGTGCGCTTGATCGGATGGGCTTTTCGTGGGAGCGCATACAGGAATTAAATCCTCGAATTATTCTAGCCTCAGTTAAAGGCTTTGGCCCCGGACCATACGAAGACTGTAAAGTCTATGAAAACATTGCTCAGTGCGCTGGTGGTTCCGCCTCAACCACTGGATTTAGAGATGGCGTTCCGTTAGTTACCGGTGCGCAAATCGGTGATTCGGGAACTGGCCTGCATCTGGCTCTGGGCATTGTTACTGCACTTTTCCAACGTGAAAAAAGCGGTAAAGGTCAAAAGGTACTTGCGCCTATGCAAGACGGTGTACTTAATTTATGTCGCGTTAAATTGCGTGACCAACAACGTTTAGATGCAGGCCCACTGGAGGAATATTCACAATTTGGCGAAGGCCACGCATTCGGGGATGCAACGCCTAGAGCTGGTAACGACTCTGGTGGTGGTCAACCGGGACGGATATTAAAGTGTAAAGGCTGGGAAACCGATCCAAATGCCTACACCTACTTCATCACCCAAGCGGCGGTGTGGAAAAACGTATGCGATGTGATCGGCAAGCCTGAATGGAAAGAGCATGAAGATTTTGCGACACCTGCAGCCCGTCTACCGCGCTTAAACGAAGTGTTCGATGCGGTTGAAGCGTGGACTAAAACCAAAAACAAATTTGATGTGATGGAAATTTGTAATCCACTCAACATCCCAGTTGGTCCCATTTTGTCGATGAAAGAGATTGCCGAGGAACCTTCACTTCGCGAAACCGGCACCATTGTGGAAGTAGATCATCCGGAGCGTGGCAAATACCTTACGGTTGGCTGTCCTATTAAATTATCTGATTCGCCAGTAGATGTTGAACGATCACCGTTGTTAGGTGAACACACTGAGGATGTCTTGCAATCCGTCTTAGGCTACTCAGCCAGCGATATTGAATCCATGAAAACAGAGGGAGCAATCTAATATGAGAATTGTTGTACACGGTCAACAAGCTTTTGGACAAGCCGTTTTAGAAAAACTGCTTGAGCGTGGTGAAGATGTTGTGGCTGTGTGCACAGCGCCGGACAAAGAGGGCAGGCCGGTCGACCCGATAAAAGCCCTCGCGCTGGAAAAGGGTTTGCCAGTTCATCAGCCTGCCTCATGGAAAACCGATGAAGCGCTTGAATTGATGAAAAGTTTCGATGCCGATGTTTGTATGATGGCTTACGTTCTATTGTTCGTGCCGCAGCCAGTGCTTGATGCACCAAAGCTTGGTTCGTTTCAATACCATCCGTCATTGTTGCCCATGCACAGAGGGCCGTCGTCGATTAATTGGCCAATTGCAATGGGTGCGACTGAAACAGGTTTGAGTATTTTTTGGCCCAATGAAGGCTTGGATGAAGGGCCCATTTTGATGCAGAAGACCTGCGATATCGGTGCCGATGAAACCTTGGCTGATGTGTACTTCAACAAGTTGTTCCC
This sequence comes from uncultured Granulosicoccaceae bacterium, assembly GCA_938035945.1. Lineage (GTDB taxonomy): Bacteria > Pseudomonadota > Gammaproteobacteria > Granulosicoccales > Granulosicoccaceae > Granulosicoccus. The sequence goes on along the minus strand of CALHOU010000029.1, from coordinate 29,523 downwards.
AATGGGAGTCGACGCCATGATCGAATCGCTGGACTTGGTTCGTGATAACAAAGCGCCGCGCGTTGAACAAAATTTATCAGATGGCACCTATGAGTCGTGGTTTGGTAAGAAACAGGCGGAGATCGACTGGGCAAAGCCGGCTCAAGAGGTATACAACATCATTCGTGCTGGTATTCCTCAGCCGGGTGCGTGGACGCTTAGAAACGCAGAGCAGCTTAGTGTATTTGAAGCGCGGTTGTTGAGTGATTCGGCTGGAGCTCCCGGCGAGATTATCAGTGTTGATGATAAGCAGTTTACTGTTGCTGGGAATGGCGGTTCGATTCAGGTGATGCGGGTGAAAGCTGATGCGGGCAAAGAGTCAGCGGCAGACTACGCTTCACGTACAGGGCTGAAGGCGGGTGAGGTGTTAGGTTCTTAATTAATTAAACCAATAGTAAACCTATCATTGGGCTCTATATTTATCGTAAAAAGCTTAAAATTGTCGCTATTTGTACTTAAATGTGTACAATTCGATAACTTATCGATTCAGCGAAAAATGCTATATCGGATTTGATTCGGTCCAAATTAATTCCATTTCTATGCCGCATGTGTGCCAATAACGGTAGCAAATAGGCTATGTAAGGGTGTGTATAAGGCATCTAAGTCGAGTGGAATATACTTTGGAAATATACTTAAAGAGAGGAAATGTACGTGAATGACATTGATATCGCGCAAGCGGCAACGATAAAACCAATTGGTGAAATCGCTGACAGATTGGGCATTCCCAATGATGCGCTTATGCCTTACGGGCATACGAAGGCAAAGGTGGATCTCAAGTACATCGAATCGCTTAAAGACAAGCCGAACGGCAAGCTGATACTGGTTACAGCGATAACACCAACACCAGCTGGCGAAGGCAAAACCACAACCTCTGTTGGTTTAACCGATGGCCTTAATCGTATCGGCAAAGATGCGATGGTGTGTTTGCGTGAGCCTAGCTTGGGACCTTGCTTCGGTATGAAAGGTGGCGCGGCCGGCGGTGGATACGCGCAAGTTATTCCAATGGAGGATATTAACTTGCATTTCACTGGCGACTTCCATGCAATTACCTCTGCACACAGTTTGTTATCTGCATTGATTGACAATCACATCTACTGGGGAAACGCGGCGGGTATTGATTCACGCCGAGTTGCCTGGCGTCGTGTTGTTGATATGAACGATCGATCGCTTCGTCAGATCACCAGCTCACTTGGTGGTCCGGGTAATGGTTACCCACGCCAAGATGGTTTTGATATAACTGTGGCTTCAGAGGTTATGGCGATCTTCTGCTTGGCAACCAGCATTGAAGATTTAACCGAACGTTTGGGTAGAATTGTTATCGCCTACACGCGTGAGCGAAAGCCTATTCGTGCATCGGAAGTGATGGCGCCGGGCCCAATGGCCGTGTTGCTAAAAGATGCAATTAATCCAAACCTGGTACAAACACTTGAGCACAATCCAGCCTTTATTCACGGCGGGCCTTTCGCCAATATTGCGCACGGTTGTAACTCTGTTATCGCAACAAAGTCCGCACTTAAGTTAGCCGACTACGTTGTTACTGAAGCTGGTTTTGGTGCCGACCTTGGTGCACAGAAATTCTTTGATATCAAATGTCGTCAAGCCGGATTGAAGCCTGATGCGGTTACCTTGGTGGCAACGGTACGTGCATTAAAGATGCACGGTGGTGTGGCTAAAGATGATCTTGGAAAAGAGAATGTGCAAGCGGTTAAAGATGGTTGCACAAACTTAGAGCGTCATATCGAAAACGTGCAATCGTTTGGTGTGCCTGTGGTTGTGGCCATTAACCGATTTTCGGCTGACACTGAAGCGGAAATGAAAGCGGTAACAGATGCATGCGAAAAATTTGGTGTGAAGGCGATTGACGCGAATCACTGGGCTGAAGGTGGTGCGGGCACTGAAGAGCTGGCGGCTGAAGTTGCACGCTTGGCTGACAGTGGTGAGGCGAACTTCGCACCATCCTATCCTGACGATATGCCATTGCTGGACAAAGTACGTTCTGTTGCAACCAAGTTCTACCGTGCTGACGATATCTCGGTAGATCAGAAAACAGTAAATCAGGTAGCCGAACTCGAAGCCGAGGGCTTTGGTAACTTGCCTGTGTGTATTGCGAAAACCCAATACAGCTTCTCGGTAGACCCAGATGCCAAGGGTGCGCCAACCGGCCACACGTTGCCGGTACGTGAAGTGCGCTTGTCGGCCGGTGCGGGCTTTATCGTGGTTGTCTGTGGTGACATCATGACCATGCCGGGCTTGCCGCGAGAACCTGCGGCAAATCGTATTAAAATGAACGACAAAGGCGTGGTTGAAGGCTTGTTCTAGGCTACGCTTAAGTTATGTAAAAGCCCTGGGCACGCAATTGAGTGTGCTCTGGGTTCGCAAACAAGTTTGCGCCAATCGACACTGGATGCGGTAACGTTATCCAGTGTTTTGTTTTGAACTGATTGAGATCAACATAATGGCAACACCTGCTGACAATGTACCCACGCGGAGGCGTCGCAAAAAAGGCCAAGGTAAGGGCCGCGCGGTTGATATCAATGCGCTTATGCAAGTACGCGACTTACTCGGTGATGCTGAACGTCGCAACGACCTGCTGATCGAGTTTCTTCATCTCGTACAAGACAAGTTCGGACACCTCTCTTCTGCGCACTTGGTGGCATTGGCGCACGACATGAAAATGTCGCCAGCGGAAGTTTATGAAGTCGCCACTTTTTACCATCACTTTGATGTTGTTAAAGACGATGCGGTTGCCCCGCCTGCAATAACTGTTCGAGTTTGTGACTCGGTTAGTTGTGAGTTAAGCGGCGCGAACGAGTTAATCGCACAACTCAAAAGTGAGCTTGGTGAAAGTGTGCGTATTCAACCAGTACCTTGTATTGGGCGTTGCGCTGAAGCACCGGCTGCGGTTGTTGGTTTCAATACGGTCGATAAAGCAACGGCTGAATCCGTTAAAAGTGCGGTTGAGTCGGGCAAGCTAGTACCAGACAACCCTCATGCGCATATCAGTTTCGACCAATACAAAGAAAAAGGCGGTTACAAAACAGCGGCTAAAGTGTTCGACGGTAAACCGGCTAGGGCCGACATCATTCAGTTAATGAAAGCCGGTGGCTTACGCGGTTTAGGCGGCGCAGGATTTCCAGTAGGTATGAAATGGGAAATTGTTTCTAACCAGCCTGGCCCTCGGTATATGGCGGTTAACATTGATGAAGGTGAGCCCGGTACCTTCAAGGATCGCTTCTACATCGAACAGGATCCTCATCGTTTTTTCGAAGGCATGTTGATCGCGGCAAGTGTTGTCGATATCGAAAAGATTTGGGTTTACACCCGAGACGAATACGCTCTGGGCCGGGAAATTCTCGAACAAGAGCTTGCCAAACTTCAAGCCGACCCACCATTCGAATTACCTGAAATCGAATTGCGACGAGGTGCTGGTGCTTATATATGCGGCGAAGAATCAGCCATGATCGAATCCATTGAAGGTAAGCGTGGCATCCCACGATTACGCCCTCCGTTTGTTGCACAAGTAGGGTTGTTTGGGCAGCCCACACTTGAACATAACTTTGAAACCCTTTATTGGGTGCGCGACTTTGTAGAAAAAGGCCACGAGTGGTTTACCAGTGAAGGGCGTAACGACCGAGTCGGCTTACGAAGCTTTTCTGTTTCCGGTCGAGTAAAGAAACCAGGTGTGCATTTTGCGCCGGCTGGTATCACCATGGAAGACCTCATCAAAGAATATTGCGGTGGCATGCTCGACGGGCATAAATTTTATGCGTATTTCCCTGGCGGTGCATCCGGTGGCATCTTGCCTGCGTCCATGGGTGACATTCCACTCGACTTTGATACGCTTCAACCGCACGGTTGTTTTATTGGGTCAGCGGCCATTGTCGTATTGTCTGATCAGGATTCAGCGAAGCAAGCGGCGCTTACATCTATGCGCTTTTTCGAACATGAATCATGCGGACAATGCACACCCTGTCGAGTAGGCACTGGCAAAGCGGCAGCGTTAATGGCCAAAGACACGTGGAACATTGAGCAGTTGGAAGACTTGGCTGTTGTTATGGAAGATGCGTCTATATGTGGTTTAGGTCAAGCAGCTCCAAACCCGTTACGCAGTGTGATCAAACACTTCGCCCACGAACTTAAACAGGAGGCCAACAGCTAATGGCGGCCAATCCACAAGATGTAATTTCCACCGTCAGCTTTGAGCTGAACGGCAAGATTGTCGATGCCTACGGTGACGAATCTATTTTGCAGGCGGCAAAACGTGCAGGGGTAGACATCCCGCATTTGTGTTTTAAAGAAGGGTTAAGAGCGGATGGTAACTGCCGCGTCTGTGTTGTTGAAATTGAGGGTGAACGCGTTCTGCAGCCTTCCTGTATCCGCAAGCCAACTGAAGGTATGAAAGTTAATACCAACACCGATCGCACGTTGAAGTCGCAAAAAATGGTGCTAGAGCTTCTGCAGTCCGATATGGCAGAAACTACTTACACTGTCGATTCAGAACTTATGTACTGGTCGAAGAAACTCGACGTTGGTCAGCCACGATTTGAAGCACGTAAACAAGCGCCTGCTGACTTAACTCATCCCGCCATTGCCGTTAACATGGATGCGTGTATTCAATGCACGCGTTGCTTACGTGCTTGCCGTGAAGAGCAGGTCAATGATGTTATTGGTATGGCGTTTCGTGGCAATCACGCCGAGATCGTGTTCGATCTTGGCGACGATATGGGTGCAAGTTCTTGCGTTGCTTGTGGTGAGTGTGTGCAAGCCTGTCCAACCGGCGCGCTTATGCCTGCACAGAATGTTGGCTTAGAAAAAATTGATAAAAAAGTCGATTCAGTATGCCCATATTGCGGTGTTGGTTGCTTGTTAACGTTTAACGTTAAGGACAACAAAATTTTGTATGTTGAAGGTCGTGATGGCCCAGCTAACAAAAGTAGGCTGTGCGTGAAAGGCCGCTACGGTTTTGACTACCTTGCACATCCAGAGCGTTTAACCAAACCACTGATTCGCAAAGAAGGTGTGCCCAAGGGCCTTAACGAATTTTTTGACCCAAGTGATACCAGTAAAATGTTTCGTGAAGCGTCTTGGGAAGAAGCACTGGAACTCGCCGCTGGCGGTTTAAATTCTATTAAGGCTGAACACGGACCATCGGGTTTGGCAGGTTTTGGCTCGGCCAAGGGCAGTAACGAAGAAGCTTATCTCTTTCAAAAATTGGTTAGAACCGGTTTCGGAACTAACAATGTCGATCACTGTACACGCTTGTGCCATGCATCCAGTGTTGCAGCTTTGCTTGAAGGTGTAGGTTCGGGTGCAGTATCGAATCAAGTAGCTGATGTGTCTGAAGCCGAGGTACTCGTCGTTATTGGTGCGAACCCAGCCGGTAATCACCCGGTTGCCGCTACGTTTATGAAGAATGCGGCCAAGGCTGGCAAGAAACTTATTGTTATGGACCCAAGGCAAACAGATCTGTCGCGGCACGCCGACTACATGTTGCAATTCAAGCCCGATACCGACGTAGCCATGCTCAACGCCATCATGTATACCATCATTGATGAAAATTTGGTTGACGCCGACTTTATCGCTAAGCGCACAGAAGAATACGCAGATCTCAAAGACAACGTCATGAACTACAGCCCTGAAAAAATGGAAGCTGTGTGTGGCATACCGGCAGAAACCCTGCGTGAAGTTGCACGTGTGTATGCAACGTCCAAAGGTTCCATGATCTTCTGGGGTATGGGTGTATCACAACACATCCATGGCACTGATAATGCGCGCTGTTTAATTGCCTTGAGTATGATCTCGGGGCAAATTGGGCGACCGGGCTCTGGTTTGCATCCATTACGTGGACAAAACAATGTACAGGGTGCATCTGATGCAGGTTTAATTCCGATGATGTTCCCCGACTATAAGCGCGTTGATAACGCAGAAGCCCATGCGCATTTCAGTGAGTTCTGGAATGCACAGCTTGATGATAAACCTGGTTTAACCGTTGTTGAAATTATGCATGCGGTACTTGCAGGCACCTTGCATGGCATGTACATCATGGGTGAGAACCCAGCCATGTCAGACCCTAACTTAAATCATGCTCGCGAAGCCTTGGCAAGTTTAAAGCACTTAGTCGTTCAGGATTTGTTCTTAACCGAAACTGCCGCTTTCGCTGATGTGGTGCTACCTGCATCTGGCTGGGCAGAAAAAGACGGTACCGTAACCAACACTGATCGTCGTGTGCAGATGGGTCGTCAAGCGCTTGAAATGCCGGGAGAGGTAAAGCATGACATTTGGATAATTCAGGAACTTGCCAATCGTCTAGGCCTGGATTGGCAGTACGAGCATGTGTCGCAAGTGTACGAAGAAATGCGACAAGCCATGCCAAGCATCACTGGCATCAGTTGGCAGCGATTAGAAGCGAATGATTCAGTTACCTATCCGTGTGCCGATGACAAAGACCCAGGTCAGCCGGTGGTGTTCCAGGAAACTTTCCCAACACCTTCGGGAAAGGCCAAACTGGTTCCTGCAACCATCATCTCAGCCGATGAAACGACTGACAATGAATACCCCTATGTGCTTATGACCGGTCGCCAATTGGAGCACTGGCACACCGGTAGCATGACGCGCCGTTCACGCGTGCTTGATGCGGTGGAACCAGAAGCCATCATCACACTAAACCCTGAAGATTTGGCTAGCCTGAATATCGAAGCCGGTGGTCGGGTTAAAGTGATATCACGCCGTGGTGAAATCACCGCTACCGCCCGCAGTGACGCGGGGCTAAGTGCTGGCGAAATATTCATTCCTTTCTGTTACCACGAAGCAGCGGCCAATTTATTAACCAACGAAGCCTTGGATCCATTCGGGAAAATACCGGAATTCAAATTCTGCGCTGTGCAAATCCAGTCGGCGTAACGCTTAACTCGAGCCCAGACCTGATAAATTAGTCAGGTCTGGGGCGCTATAGCGTAGAACCCGTGGCGAAGCGCTGCACAGTTTACGTTTTTAACTTAAGCTATTCTCAATCTCAAATCATTGCATCGTATAATGCACGTTGGCGTGTGTCTGTAGCTATGTTGTGCGCCTGTATTTTTAACGTGTTTTTATAATACATATACATGAATTTAGCTCAAACAAATCTGGTTGGAGATATCGGTGGAACCAATGCGCGTTTTGCACTGGTGGATGATCAACATAGGCCGCAGCAAGCAAAAACCTATGCAGCTGAAGAATACGGCTCGCTTGCTGATGCGTTACGACGTTATTTCGACGACGTGTCCGTGGATGCACCCAATTCGGCGGCAATAGCGGTCGCTACCAGAGTGCTAGACGACAGTGTTGAATTCACGAATAACGAACGCTGGTCGTTTTCGATTGATGGTTTAGGTAAAGAATTAAATATCCCGAACCTGCACGTAATTAACGATTTCACCGCCATGGCGTTGTCGGTTCCTCATATCGTACCGAACCACCTGGAAAAGGTTGGACGTGGGGAGGCGCGACCCAATCAACCCTTGGGCGTTGTCGGCCCCGGTACAGGCTTTGGTGTTTCCGGAATGATTCCGCTTGATGACCAAGGCAATTGGCGTGCACTGAATTCTGAAGGTGGTCACTGTTCTGCGTCGGTCTTAACGGCGCGTGAAATGGCGGTTTTATCTGTGTTTGTAAAACGCTTTGGGCATGTTTCCTTCGAACGATTTTTATCAGGCCCGGGGCTTGTAAATATCGCTAATGCCTTGCAGGAAATTGATGGTGTGCCTGTGACCGAACTTGAGCCTGAAATGGTGACACGCGACGGTCTTAACGGAAGCGATGCACACTGCGAAGAAGCTTTACATATCTTCTGTGCTTTACTGGGTTCGCATGCCGGTGATCTTGCTTTAACGCTCGGCGCTTTTGGTGGCGTGTATGTTGGTGGCGGTATCGTGCCACGACTGGGCGAATTTTTCGCGCAATCGCAATTTAGAGCGCGCTTCGAAGCCAAGGGGCGGGTTAGCGACGAATTGGTTCAAATCCCCACTTTTGTGATCAAAGACCCGTATCCTGGCTTGATCGGGGCGGCGAGGCTGCTCGTTAACGCTTGAAAAACGCGAATTAGGCAATAGGATTGACTCAGTTCAAACTTAAATCGCTTAAATTTAGTGGAGAGCAGTTAATGAGCAATTACCGTCAAGACCCGTTTATAAACTTTGAGGGCATCCAAAAAATCCAAGAAGAACTTGGGCGGTTATTCGAAGGCGATTGGGTAAAGCCATCGGCTCGATACACCCACCAGGGCGATTGGGTGCCCGCAACTGATACCCTCGAAACTGAAAACGAGTGGCACTTTCTGGTAGAGCTTGCTGGTGTTTCGCTAAGCGATATCGATGTCAGTGTTCATCGCGGTGAAATCGTGGTTAAAGGCGTTAAGCAACACACGCAGGTGGGTGACGTGATTAATCGAGAGACATCTTCCGGGAAATTCGAGCGAGTCATTCAACTGCCTGAAGATGTAAATGAATCGACACTCAACGCTTCAATGAAAAATGGCGTATTAAGCTTATCCGTTTCCAAATCAGCGGTGAGTGCTGCACGCCCAATTCCGGTTAAGGAAGTTGATTAGATAAATGTTGATCGATCAGGTTGGTGATTTTAGTTAACTGCGAATCACAATCGCCAATCTGGTCTGAGGTTATTGGTTCACCGGTCGTTGCATCAAACTCGCAATAAAATCGACCGCTTAGATTCTGTTCTAAATTCTCAAGCACTACCACATTTGGTTCTACGTTATATTCTATCGTCGCGCCCACAATTGGTTGTGGCCGTTGTGGTTGACCGGGCATAACCTCCGGCAATATCCATACGGTATTCACGCTCAGTGCTGCGACATCCACAGTACATGCCTCTGCGTTTGCATCAAGCAAACTTGCGCGACAATTTTGTGTATTTTCAAACGACGCAATCCGCATGTAAATTGGCACCGTGCCGGTGGCTAAGGCTTGCTCGCATTCAATAGACAATAAGGGGTCACCGATGGCTGGGTCGTAGGCTCCCAGGCATTGATCTTGTTGTTCAGTCAGAAACTCACCCTGGCTTAGCGATCGATTCAGCGCAATCAACGTTCTGGCGGTTAACTGCTGGATACGATTTTGGAACTGGCCAAATGATGAGCTTGGGTCGATGCCTGGTGCGACCGGGGCATTGTTTCCATCATTGTCATCGGGTGTACTTGTGTTATCTGCATCGGTTGGCTCGCCCACGCCATCTGGAATCTGCGGCGTATCGGGTGATGTGTCTGCCGTATCGGTACCGCCATCCGCAGCCTCTGTATTCGTGCCCGTTTGCGTGTCCGAAACTTGTTCAGTATCGGTCGCTGGGTTGGTTGGTTCAGCTGTCGTTGAATCGTCTGCGGCAGGTTCGCTGGACTGCTCGGTAGATTCCATACTTGCTGGTACGGTATTGGTGCTTGTCATGTTGTCTGGCTCATCGGATGATCCAGAGGAGCAGGCGCTTAACGCGAAAAAAAGCAACAAGGTGCCGATTGAGGAGAGGTTTTTCATCTTTTTAAACCAAACGATCTACGTAATTCCATTAACATACGCTGTATTGCTAGGTCTGTACATTTACAAAATGGTGTATCTATCGAATAGCGCAGACAAAAGTTGTGAATCTTTACCCGATTTGCAGCCGAACTGGGAGTCTGACAGCTCAGACTCCGCCGTCCAACACAAATGAGAATATTTTTTAATGAGTAACATCATCGATGGCAAGGCGTTTGCCGAGGGCTTAAGAGCGGATATCGCGTCCCGTGTCGGTAAACTAAAAGCCGAGCATAACCTCACACCCGGTTTAGCGGTGGTACTGGTGGGCGAAGACCCTGCGAGCGAAGTGTACGTGCGCAACAAGGCTCGTCAAACCGTAGAAGTGGGTATGGCATCGGTAGAACACAAGCTGGATGCACAAACACCAGAATCTGATTTACTGGCGCTAATTGATACCTTAAATAAAGACGATGCTATTCACGGTATTTTGGTGCAGCTGCCTTTGCCAAAACACATCGATGAATCGAAAGTACTTGATTCCATTCACTATGAAAAAGACGTAGACGGGTTTCATCTCACCAACGTGGGTTTGCTCAGCACAGGTGGTGATGGCGTTGTGCCATGCACACCTCTGGGCAGTATCATGATGCTAAAAGATCGCCTCGGCAGTCTTAGCGGTAAAAACGCAGTCGTGGTAGGCCGTTCGAACATCGTTGGAAAGCCAATGGCTGCATTGCTATTAGCGGAGAGCTGCACCGTCACTATTGCCCATTCGCGCACACAAAACCTGGACGAAGTTTGTCGATCTGCCGACATATTAGTTGCAGCTGTAGGTCGGCCTGAAATGATTCCCGGTGATTGGATTAAACCCGGTGCTGCAGTTATTGATGTTGGTATAAACCGCATTGAACGAGACGGTAAGAAAAAATTGGTCGGCGATGTCGACTTCGCTAGTGCCGCACCCGTAGCGGGTGCCATTACCCCGGTGCCTGGTGGTGTTGGTCCAATGACAATTGCGTGCTTGTTACACAACACGGTGCAACAGGCTTGTCGTCAACACAAGATTGAAATGCCTGCAGCGTAGCGCTGCTATTTAGCACCGTTGCTTTAATCGATAAAGCAACGGTGATCGCTCGTTATATCGATTGTCCTTGCGGTTTTCTCTCGCCGATTGGCCATACAGATTCGGTCATCCACATACCATCGAATTCACCTCCTGATTGCTTGCCAATTTGAAACACATAACCAACTTCCTGACCTGTGCTGGTGGTTAACCAAACGGCCTGTAGCGCCGTTTTGTCATTAACCTCCATCGGACCAAATTCACTGTCAACATGGTTGAGCATGTTTGAGAACCCGCTTTTGATCATGCGCGTGAAACGCTCAATCGGACCGGTTGAAGATTTATTACCCGGTGATGCAAATTCATAGACTTTAGCAATGCCGTTGTCTGCATTGGCTGGGTCATTGTGTTTTAAGGCGTCAACCACGATTAGCACCACTTGATCAGGCGAAAGCTCGGTGCTCGGGGTCGGTGCGTTGCTGTCGGCGAAGACAATACTCGTTGACAGAAGAGATAAAGATATGAAAAAGCGTGCGATGTTTCTCATGGTTTCAGCCTCATTTCAGCGACAATGCATTGGGATACCCTATCTCATACGTGTCATTCCGGCAATTTGGATGTAAAAGCGGCAAAAAACAATTTAGGATGTCTTCCATGCGTATCCCGACTACTAGCAATGCCGCCGTTAAGCCACTGAGCTTCATGCTGTGCGTTTGGCTGCTTGCGTGTTCATTCCTCGCCAGCCAAGCACACGCCAAAGCATCGTCTGATCGTACCAATGGGTACGGTTGGTTAAACCAGCCTATGGACTTGGCGGATGCGCGACACCTGTTGGGCCGAACTGGTTTTGGTGCTACATCCGCGGAATTGATGCACATGCGCCGGCTTTCGCGTATTGATGCAATAAACGCAATCGTTGACTCAATTAATGTAGAACCCGAAATAAACATGCCCGCTTGGGTTGACGCACCGGCTCCGCATTATTGGACGCGTCGCGATCTTCCGATACAGCAACGACAAGCATTTGATCGGCAACGCGATCAAGAGATTGTTGAGCTACGTCGTTGGTGGATTAACAACATGCTGCAAACATCTTCGCCTCAGACTGAACGTTTGGTGTTGTTTTGGCACGATCACTTTGCCACGAGCTATGAAGGTCTCAATCGTCGTAGCCTTGCAGTTGCAAAACAAAACCAATTGTTCAGAGAAAAGGGCACAGGCTCTTATCGTGCGCTACTCAAGTCGATAATTCGCGACCCCGCCATGCTGTTGTATTTGAATAATCAATCCAATCAGAAGGGTAAGCCGAACGAGAACTTAGCACGTGAACTGCTAGAACTGTTTACCTTAGGCGAAGGTAACTATGATGAGACGACGGTTAAAGAAGCGGCGAGGGCCTTGACCGGTTACGGTGTTAGCGAGACGCGTAATTTTACGTTTCGTATTCATGGTTATCGGCGTGACATGCAAGATAAAACGCTGTTCGGTCAAACTGGACCGCATGATGGCGATGCCTTGATTGATCTTATATTGGATCAACCAGCCGCAGCCGAGCACTTGGTTAAAAAATTCTGGCACGCGTTTATTTCGGATAGCGCACCCGATGCCGAGTTTGTGCGTATTCATGCCGAGCTGTTTCGTGCCTCAGACTATGACTTGTTAGCTTTGTACAAAGCGGTTATCAGTAGTGAAGCATTTTGGAGTGCAGAGAACAGACTCTCGATTATAAAATCCCCAGCCACTCTGTTAATTGGCACAGCACGCTCGCTAGAATTTCCTAAACAAGCCTGGACTCAAATGCCTGCCTTGCATGCGCTACTTGGCATGGATTTATTCGCACCACCGAATGTGTCTGGCTGGGATGAGGGTGCTGCGTATGTGATACCCGGTCGGCTTCTAAATCGACAACTGGCCTTGCAATCGCTATTGGCATCGACGAAGAACACAGGTTCGGATGAAAAAATGATGATGCGAGTTGCCTCGGGTAGCATGATGATGTCGACGGATGTCTCTATGCAAGCAGGCGATACGCGTACCGCACCTTTGCAAGTTCGAGTTGCCGGGCATTTCTATGAAGGAGCACCGCAGTACAAATTATCTTTGCTCGATGAACAGAAGCGTTTGTTGTGGACAAGTGAGGTGCGCGAGTTAGCATTCGGCTACGACACGCAAAGCTTCGGTAAAATGCAAAACTTCAATCAATTGGCGTGGCAGGATGAATCTTTTTTTCCAGCCGCTGACATTGTAAGTAAAGCTAAGCAATTAAAAGTGGAATTTTTGAATGACGCTGCTGGTAAATCAGGTGATCGTAATCTTTTCGTAGATTCCGTTCTGTTCGATGGCACAAGAATAAGTTCAGTTGCTGCACAACAACAGTCCGCTTGTCCGCCCAAGAATAACCGAGATGCAGGACGTTTGTATTGTGCTGGAACTATACGCTTTGACCTGCGCGGTCAATCACAAGCGATAACGCCAAGACCGGAAGGCTATTCTGCTTCTTCGATTAACGTGTTATGGGGTAATAGAAACAAAAAGAATTTGAACGCCACCATTGCCTTGGCCAATGTACAAACCCCAACGCAGCAATTTCACACGCTTAGTTTCTCTGTTAACAGTAGGCGCGACGAAGACATCACATTGAAAATTGATTCCTTTGGTTGCTGGCCGGATTGTTTCGAACAATGGCCTGAGTGCGCATGGGTCGATACCACTTCTCAGGAAAAGAGTCTGGTATTTCCATTAACGCGACGTAGCGATGAGCAGCTGCAGTGCCATTTCGATAGTTTGAGTGCAACAGAACAGGAGCTGATAAAAAGCCTTATGGCCAGTTTGCCGCTGTTTGTGGATACCTTGTCGAAACAGTTACAACAAGATAGGTATATCCGTTCTGTAGAACTATGGCGCGATAGAATGTCGTCGCAGCAAGCGTCATTCGATGACAGCGCTTTTCTGGCCGATGCTCAACAATTCACGATTGACGCGACTTACCCTGCCGCGATTGATCGCGATACCGTTTTACCCGAGCCTCAAGTTGCCGTTGCGAATTTACAAGGCTTGATTAGGGTTATAGAACAGTCAGAGCTGTCCTTACCAGAGTTGCTGATTGGTGGCGTACCGGCGGACGTATTCCCAGAACTCAGTTCGATTGCGTTCGAAAATGCATCTGAAGATGTTACAAAAATCGCGGAACAACAGTTAAATACTGTGCTGAGCCACCCGGTCTATCAAGTTTATTGAACAACAGGTAAGGCACTTTACTAAGCGATGAGACAATGAACAGAAGAGAACTACTCAAAACGATAAGCGCATTATCATTGGCTTTATCACCAATGCAACGCGTACTTGCCGCTAAAGCGGCTGCCTCGGGGCGCAGGCTCGTTTTGGTTGAACTCGCCGGTGCTAACGATGGCTTGAATACCTTAGTTCCGATTCGCAATGATCATTATCATCGTCTTCGACCAACGATTGGTTTAACGCAACAAGATGTTATCGGTATCGACAATGACATGGCCATGCATGCATCGTTAGAGCCAATGATGAATCTTTGGGATAAAGGCGAGCTTGCTTGGCTACAGGGCCTGGGTTATCCACAACCTAATCGTTCGCACTTTAGTTCAATCGCATTGTGGGAATCTGGTGGTGATGGGGCTAAAGCTGGTCGGACAGGTTGGATGACACACGATATACAGCACAAGCTTGGTCGTCAAATCAGCGATGCACATGGTATTAGTTTAAAAGGTGGTTTAAATATATTTAATACCGATGGTGGACGATGGATGTCGCTTGAATCCACCAGTCAAATCGAATCTACCAGCGTTACTCTGCCGGCTGGTGGCGAACAATACAACACCGCACTGGATTTGGTTGCCGGAAAAATGCACGAGCTGCATCATACAATGGACAGCTTATCGGCCAAATTACAAAAAGCACCGAAGGTGAAACGACTGCCTGGCGGCAGTCTGGGTGATCAGCTAGCTCAGGTCCTTCGGCTAATTCGAGCGGGAGTTGATACACCCATATACCGTGTTCAACTTGGCGGCTTCGATACGCACGATTATCAAGTTCGTCGTCATGCGCAGTTATTATCAAATTTATCGGATGGGATAAGCGGTTTTAGCCGAGCATTGGCAAACGATGGTGAATGGGACAACACTTTAATTATGACCTACTCAGAATTTGGTCGCCGTGCAGCGGAGAATTTATCCGGCGGTACTGATCACGGTACGGCAGCACCGCATATTGTGGCAGGTGGACAAGTTCGTGGTGGTCTTTATGGTGCAGCGCCCGATTTAGCTAAGCTGATCAATGATGACCCCGATTATACGATGGATTATCGGTGTGTTTATGAGCGCGTGTTAGGCGATTGGTTTGGCATTGAAGAAAACCGCTTTTCTAAGTTCAACACGCCGAAGTTACAAGGTTTGTTAATATAAAACGGCGCGCGTATTATTTATGCAGCGTTAAAAGAAGCTGCACAGGCAACAATATTTTCGCAAGCATCTTCAAGTTTTGAATCATCCACACATAAGCCGATACGCACTAACTGATTACCTGCAGCACCAAAGCCGTCACAAGGCAAAACCGCCACTTTGTAGTCGTCGAGTAAACGCATGGCAAAGGTGTAGGCGTTGATACCCAGCTCCGATACATCGATCAACATAAACATCCCTTGACCCGAATCATGAAACGTAGCGCCTTGAATCTTGCTTAAAATAGGTGAGGCCATCGCGCGACGGCGCGCAAGGGTGTCGCGCACTAACTTAGGTGTTTCGCTTGCGCGATCGATTGCCACTTCTGCAGCTTTCATGATAAACGGGGGCAGACCGTAGTGCATACACATTGACAGATGCGCAAGGTTTTGCGTGACTTCGACCGGAGCCACAATCCATCCCATACGCCAACCTGTCATACGATGCGACTTCGACAAAGAGTTCACGGTTATAAGCACGCGATCGACGCCTGGTATGGCGTGCGGTAAATCCTTGGGGTCAACTTCCACGATATTGATATACACCGCATCGAAAATGAGCCAAATATCGTGCTCCAAACACAAATGCACAATACGCTCAAATTCAGTGCGGCTATAGCAAGTACCCATTGGGTTGTTCGGAGAATTTAGAACAATGGCTTGTGTTTTAGAATTGATGGCGGCTTCAATGTCATCGACATGCAGTTGATAATTGTGTTGTTTGGTTACAGGCACACTAACAAGCGTGGCACCCGATGCGCCAAAGGTAGCCGCGTAGGTCGTGTAATACGGTTCGGACAAAATCACTTCATCACCGGTTTCGAGCAACACTTGCGCCGCTGAAAACAATGCGTTTTGAGCACCGGCAAACGTAATGCAGTTCTCGGGTTTGGTGAATTGCCCTGTGAGTGATTGGTGGTAGTGCGCGATACTGGTTCGAAGGCTCAGTGTACCTTCGCAGTCGGTGTAGTGATGATCGCCTTGCCGAAGGCTATCAACGGCGGCATCAACAATGATGCTAGGTGTGACTTCATCGGCCTCTTGGCCAATACTCAGTACAACAATGTCCTCTCCGGCGTCTATTCTGTCGCAGGCGATGGAGTGTACTTGCCACGGGTCGCTTTCAAGGTCATCAGAGGGCTTTACGCGGGCAGTTAGGGAGGCAAATTTCATGCATAGGATTATAGCGGTTGCATGACACCTAAGGGTTGACTGGATGCGACTGAGCCAATCAACTCAGCGGCAATCCTTAGCTGGCTATGCTCGGCTTGGTTTTGCAAATCGCCTGGCGGCAAAGTGGCTGCCAGTAGGGTATCGTTGGCTTCGGTCGGTAAAGTGATATTCAATTTTATACTCAGCTGTTGATCAGGTCGCAGTTCACCCAGCGGGATGGTGAGTATGTTGGACGCCGAATCAACGTGATCGCTACTCGGATTTACATGCGTAATGGTTTGCAGATGACACTCGCTGGGCTTGGTTTTATCACATGAGCTAGCCATGCGACTGATCTCCCAATTTAAAATCAACGCATTTTCCGGTAACGCAAAGACGTACTCACCCGTGCGCGTTGTATCGCTAGGGTTATTAAACGTTTGCTTGACGATTAAGCTAACTTGCTCATCGTGTATAACCATTTTCAATTGGCTGGACAAGTTTTGTGCTTTAGCGCCGGACAGCTGCAAGCTGCCGTAGCCGGGCATGTCGAGAGTATCCTGCGCATTCGCTGGATCCATCTGTAATAGTGCGACCAGTACCAGCACAGCGGCTGCGGCGGCTCGCATTAAATCCTTGGATTTATCATCAATATAATCACGCGATTCGCGAATAGGTGACGAATTTTTAATTGACTTGTGCTGTGCTTTGCGAAGATTGTTGCTGTAATCGGTATGATGCATGTCAGGCTCTGTTGGTTTTGATGTGACCATTAAACCTGTGGAATGCGACGACACACTGGCGCTAAAGCGCTTCAAATGGGAGCAATTCTGACCAATTATGACAACTGAAAAATCAAGCCGCACTATTGTTCTGGTTGAGGACGAACCTGGGCTGCGCGATAACTATCGCCTAGCACTGGAAAAGGCCGGTTATGCCGTTCAGGATTTTGCCACTGCTGAAGCCGCTCTAAACGCGGTGAAGGCGAGAATGCCGGATTTAGCTATCATTGATATTGGTTTGGGCAACGACAGTGAAGCAGGCTTCTCGCTGTGCCAGTCCTTGCGCAACTTATCAGAGCGCTTGCCAATACTGTTCTTAACCGCTCGCGACAGCGAGTTGGATGTTATCTCTGGATTGCGTTTAGGCGCGGATGATTACCTCACCAAAGACATAAGCCTTGCGCAAATCATTACGCGCGTTAACACGCTGTTACGCCGAGTTGACGTGCTCAGCCAGTCTGAAACGCCAACGGTGCAAACGATTGGTCCGCTGTCGATTGATCAGGAACGCTTGGTCGCCCTATGGCGTGATAGACCGGTCGAGTTAACCGTCACCGAGTTTTGGTTAGTCAGTTGTCTGGCAAGCCAACACGGACAAGTAAAAAGTCGGCAACAACTAATGGATGCAGCTAACGTGGTTTTGGACGATCAAACAATCACAGCACACATCAAACGGATTCGTAAAAAATTCATCGGTATTGATGCTGAGTTTAATTGTATTCAAACTGTCTATGGTCTTGGTTACCGTTGGGTGGAAGGTCTGGACTATTAAGCAATGAATTTGCGTACGCAAATGCTGCTAGCAGGTACGCTGACGCTGGCAGTACCTGTGATCGGTTGGCAAAGTGTTAAGCAACTCGACGAATCACTGCGACAAACACGCGTTGATGCGCAATCGCTAAAAGTTGCCAATGCGCGTATTGCGCTGGCTGAATCTCAAGCACTGCGTGACGAGCTGCAAAACAGTCGCACACCCGCAACTGAAACTGATCTTTATGCAGAGCGTGCCAACTTCCCCATGTTTGTCGATGGCTATGACGATGAGTGGGGCAATTTACGTGCGCCTGTGTTCTCCTATAGCAATGAGCGTGACTGGCTTAGCGTTCGTTTAGCAGCAAAACACAACCGGCTGTATTTATTTGCCAAAGTAACTGATAACAAAGTTATCTACCATAAGCCGCCCACGCCAAGGTTCGATTTAGCAGAAGGTGAAACCGTTGACCAGCAAGCCATGTTGGTTAATGGTGATGCCATTGAAATAATGGTACTCAATAATAAGGGCCAACTCGAACATGCTTTATTCCGAACTGTTGCACCAGGTCCTGTCTCAGGCACCAGTGGTTCTATCAATGTAGATGGGCAAAAGGCCGGCAGGCACCTTTCACGCTATAACGGTTTCTGGGTGGCCACGCAACGTGGTTTTCAGTTAGAAATCAGTTTGCCTCTACCACCGGCATCGTCCATTTTTGGCATTGCCTTTGTCGATGTCGATCAACAAGGTGAGGAGCGTAAACGTTGGTTAGGTACTTTAGACCCGGCGGCTATGAAGGCCTTGCACTTAGGTAAAAGTGTTAGTTTGCCCGGTCATATTTTTCTAGCCTCAAGTGTTGCTGATGAGCGACTTAAACCCTGGGTTACCATTGGCACGCGAGCGCGATTGTTCGATCGTCAGGGGCGCCTGTTGTCCGATATCAATTCCTTGTATGAGAAAACCGAAGACGAGTATGAATACGACCCTGCACTAAGGGGTTTTTTCAATGCGGTGTTGTTTCGTATCTTTGCCTACTTTGTAGCCGACAACGAAGTACGGGATCAACCCTTTAAATTAATGAACCGATTGCACATACCAGTTGATGAAGTCGATGCCTTAGCGCAGGGTCAGGCAGAAACCAAACACTATGTCACGCAAGAACGCGATGTCGTGTTGGGTACACTGGTGCCATTAGGCGGAGATGAGCCCAATGGTTTTTTATTGTTCGAATCGAATGAAGACTTGGCGTCGGCCTATTCATCGAGTCGTGTTGCCAGATTGTTTAGTCTACTTACGCTTGTAAGCTTACTCGCAGGTCTTGTGTTGTTGGTCTACGCCAGTATGTTGTCGATGCGTATCCGCACTTTGTCAAAGCTTGCGACCAGAGCGGTGGCCGATGATGGTCGAGTAAGGGGGTTGCCACAGAGTGATGCAAAAGATGAAATAGGGGACTTGTCGAGAAACCTCACGGCGCTGCTAGAGCGATCGGCGAATTACACCAAGTATTTAGAAGCCCTGTCGAGTCGCTTGTCGCACGAATTACGCACGCCACTTAGCGTGGTTAAAACATCGATTGAAAATATGGACAGGGACCGGCTCGACGCTGAAACCGTTAGCTTGATGGACAGAGCCAGTGGCGGTGCTGATCAACTGAGTGCGATCATTCGTGCCTTGGTTGAATCTACGCGATTGGAGCAAACGGTGCAGCAATCGCAAATGCAAACGGTGGATTTACTCGATTGGTTTCGTGGCTCTTTGCAGCGCTACCAGCAGGTCTATCCAAATGCCACCATCATAGCGCGCGTTAAATATGCATCATCAGAACCCGAGGTAGTCGAAGTCTATGCTGCAGCAGAACTGCTGCAGCAGGCATTCGATAAGTTGGTTAACAATGCGGTTGGCTTCTCCGTTGACGGGCAAGTAACACTGATGCTCGAATCCTTTTATGAAAACGGCCGACTGATGGTACGCATGGCCGTTGCCAACAATGGTGCGCACATCGACCTTGATCGCCAGTCACAACTGTTTGACCCCATGTTCTCTGATCGAACCGACGATGATGGCGAGTTGCACTTGGGTTTAGGTCTGTACATTGTCAGAATGATTGCAGAAGCCCATCGTGGGCGCGTCTCTGTGCGCAACACTGACAAAGGCGTGCAAGTAGGCATGATCATCCCACTTTAAGTTCTCGTGTGCGACAATGGGGTATGACTGAATCTACTCCAATAATAAGTATCAAAGGGTTGACCAAAACCTACGACAACGGTCATCAGGCCTTAAAAGGCGTTGATCTGGATATTCGTGAAGGTGAAATCCTGGCTTTACTCGGGCCGAACGGCGCGGGCAAAACTACGCTTATATCCACTATTTGTGGTTTGGTGTCCCCCAGTTCCGGCTCGGTCACCGTAGCGGGCTACGACATAATCAAAGACTTTCGTAAAACCCGTGAACTTATCGGTCTGGTTCCACAAGAGCTTACTTTGGGCGCGTTTGAAAAAGTTGGCAACACTGTAGCGTTTAGCCGTGGCTTGTTTGGTAAGTCCCCCAATAACAAATTCCTAGAAGAACTACTCAATGAACTCACGTTAGGTGATAAGAAAGATAGCATGGTGCAACAACTCTCTGGCGGAATGAAACGACGCGTACTTATTGCAAAGGCCTTATCGCACGAACCTCGCATATTATTCTTAGATGAGCCCACTGCGGGCGTAGATGTAGAGCTTCGCAAAGATATGTGGAACATCGTCGAACGTCTACGACAAAGCGGGGTAACCATCATTCTTACTACCCACTACATAGAAGAGGCTGAAGAGATTGCCGATAGGGTCGGTGTTATCAGTGGCGGTGAGCTGCTTGAGTTGGAAGAAAAAACCGCCTTGATGGAAAAGTTGGGTAAGAAGCAATTGGTAGTTGAACTTAAAAACAGTATTGATGCCATACCGGCGCAACTGAGCGACTACGGCTTAGAGTTGTCTGCAAATGGCACGAAGGTAACGTATACATTTGATGCACGCAAAGAGCGCACCGGTATGACCGCGCTACTGAGTGACTTATCGCAAGCCGGGTTATCGATAAAAGATTTAAATACCGCGCAGAGTTCGCTGGAAGATATTTTCGTTGACATAGTAAAGGCCGACGCATGAACATAGAAGCAGTCAAAGCCATTTACCGCGCAGAAATGCGTCGTACTCGAAACACGCTATTACAAAGCGTAGCCGCCCCGGTTATTTCAACGGCTTTATATTTTGTGGTGTTTGGGTCGGCGATTGGCTCACGCATTGAGTCGGTAGATAATGTTGCCTATGGCGCTTTTATTGTGCCTGGCTTGATGATGCTGAGCCTGTTAACGCAAAGTATATCTAATGCATCGTTCGGCATCTTCTTCCCAAAATTTACCGGAACCATTTATGAGGTTATGTCAGCGCCCATCTCATTTTTCGAAATATTGATTGGCTATGTTGGTGCTGCTGCAACAAAATCGTTTATTTTAGGCGTGCTAATTTTAATAACGGCTACCTTCTTTGTCGATTTACGCATAGCCCATCCGTTTTGGATGATAGGGTTCTTTCTTCTAACCTGTGTGTCGTTTAGTCTATTTGGATTTATCATTGGCTTGTGGGCGGATAATTTTGAAAAGCTTCAGCTTATTCCGTCTTTAATCATTACGCCCTTGGTGTTTCTTGGTGGAAGTTTTTACTCGGTCGATATGTTGCCGGAATTTTGGCAAAAAATATCCTTGCTAAATCCAGTGTTGTACTTAATCAGCGGATTTCGCTGGAGCTTCTTTGAAGTGTCGGACGTAAGTGTCGGTGTTAGTCTGTCAATGATATTGTTGTTCTTGTTTGCTTGTATGGTCATCGTTTGGGCGATGTTCAAAACAGGTTATAAACTAAAACCTTGATTCGTCGCTTAGCTCACGCGATCGATCTATGCGTGTACTGAGTAAGATGACTGGCACTAGACCCACAAGCACGATCAACAATGCATAAATAGCACTTTGCCCGAGTAGCTCATCGGAGGCAAATTGATAGACTTGGGTGGCCAAGGTATCAAAGTTAAAGGGTCGCAGCACAAGGGTTGCCGGTAGCTCCTTCATACAGTCAACAAAAACCACAAGCCCCGCGGTTAGGATGCCGCCACGAACCAATGGTAGATGCACTTTTCGCAAAATAGTACCGGGTGAGTGTCCCAATGAGCGGGCGGCATCGTCCATGTGCGGACTGATCTTTTGCATGCTGCTATTGATTGCACCGTAAGCCATGGCAAGAAAACGTACGGTGTAGGCAAACACTAAAGCGAATACGGTACCACTGAGCAGAAGACCAGTAGATACGCCAAAAAAACGTTCCGCTAGCGCATCCACTGTGTTATCGAATGCCGCAAATGGAATGATGATGCCAATCGCTAATACAGCGCCAGGTACCGCATAGCCTAAACTTGCCAGTCCAACGCTCCAGCGCACGTTTCGTGTTGGGTGCAGACGCTTGCTATAGCTCAGTAGAATGCCCACAGCGATTGCCGTGATAGCTGCAACCGCGGATAGTCCTATGCTATGCAGCGCACTTTGCCAGAAGCTGGCATTCCAAGATTCTTCAAAATAGGAGATGGTGTAACTACACAGAACCCAGGCTGGAATAATAAACCCAAGCACAACAGGAATCGCGCAAAACGTACTTGCGCCAAGCGCCCAATATTTTTGTAACCGGCTTCGTTCGGTAGGTCTAAAACGACTCGACATGGGTTGGAAGTTTTGTTGGTTACGCCGACTCGACTTTTCCAAACCGATCAATACCATTACAAATATCAATAACAAAGTCGCTATTTGCGCGCCACCGCCGAGGTTATTCATACCAAGCCAAACATCGTACAAGCCTGCGCTCAGTGTTCGCACGGCAAAGTAATCCACGGTGCCGTAATCATTCAAGGTTTCCATCATCACCAAAGACAAGCCGACGACAATGGCTGGGCGTGCCATCGGAAAGGCGACTTTAAAAATGCGAGCTCTGCGACTTACACCGAGCGAACGCGCAGCTTCGGCAATGGATGCGGATTGTTCTAAAAACGCTGCACGCGATAACAAATACACATACGGATAAAGCACCAACACCATCATGATAATTGCGCCGGGCAGTGTGCGAATCGAAGGGAAGTAGTAATCACTGGCCAGTTGCCAACCGAACGCGTCTCGCAGGAGCGTTTGCACTGGGCCTGCAAATTCCAGCAAGTCGGTGTACACATAGGCGATGACATAGGCTGGCACAGCAAATGGCAAAAGTAGTGCCCAGTTGAATAGTTTTCTTCCGGGAAACTCATGGTGAGTTACTAGCCACGCGCAACCGGTGCCAATGACCAAGGTGCCAACGGCTACGCCAAACATTAAGATGATAGTGTTTAGTACATAGGTAGATAGAACTGTTTTATAAAGATGGGGCCAAATATTTTCTTCCGGGAAAAAAGCTAACCAAATAACCGATAATAGTGGTAAGCAAACAATGCCAGCAACCACCAACGCAGCCACCGTCCAAATGCTGTTCTTGGTTTGTGTCTGTGTGTAGGAGTCTGCTGTCGCCGCTGATTCGTCTCCGTCAAACGACAAACCACCGCCATAAGTGGCAGTGGTTAAAAGTCGCTTATCGTTGCTATCAGTCTTGCTCATGCGGCTGATAATCGGCCTGTGTGATTGAACACGTCGTTTAGTAGTCGTAGTTCACTTCATCGGCCAATCGAGACGCATCATTTCGATACTTTGATACTTGCGTTAGGGGTAGGGTGTCATAGGTGAAGTCGCCCCAGGATTGCACCAGTTCCGATGGGCTGACTGATTTATTGATTGGGTATTCGTAGTTAACTTCGGCATAGATTTTTTGCGCATCAGCAGACGATAAATACTCCATTAACTTAATGGCATTGCTTTTGTTGCCGGCACTTTTAGTCAATACAACACCACTGATATTCATGTGTGTACCACGGTCAGCTTGATTAGGGAAAATCAAGTCAACCGAGTTGGCCCAAGCAATCTGTTTATCATCCGCCAGCATTTTTCCCATGTAGTAGGAGTTAATGATCGCGATATCGCATTCACCTTGCGATATCGCCTTAACTTGCGCTCGATCGTTACCTTGTGGTTTGCGTGCTAGATTGTCCTTAACACCTGATAACCACTTTCTTGCAGCATCTTGTCCAGCGTGGGCAATAACGGATGCCGTTAGCGCCACCATATAGTTGTGTTTACCACTGCGCGTGCAGATCTTTCCTTTGTAAGTTGGGTCTGCCAGGTCTTCATAGGTTTCCGGTCGGTTCTGCGTCATGCGCTCTTTCGATACCACGATGAGTCGAGCGCGGTTGGTTAGACCAAACCATAAGCCGTCTGGGTCGCGAAATTGCGCTGGTATGTTTACAGACAAAACATCACTCGTCACCGCTTCTACGACGTCGGCATCGATGGCGGCATTGATGGTGTTGAAGTCTGACGTAAGTAAAAGATCAGCAGGGCTATTTTTGCCTTCGCTTTTCAAACGCTCAACTAGACCCTTCTTAGCGAATACGGTGTTGACCTTGATGCCAGTCTGCTTTGTGAAGCTATCGAAAATCGGCGCAATCAGAAAGGGTTGTCGGTAGGAATAAACGTTGACCGACTCAGCTGAAAACGCGTTTGTACTGAGCAAGGTACCAAGGATTGTTGAGCAGGCCAGTGCTGCAATAATTCTGGTCTTCATATTGGCGAAGTCTTCGAGTTTGCCTGATTTGATACATATAGTAATACGAATCATTCTCATTAACAACCACATGCAATTCGTGGTTATTGGATAGAGAAGTGCTTAGCGTCTGGTAGTGGCGGCCTGCTTGCTTTGTCGGAAAATACCGCGTTTAGGTGCGAACAAAAAAGTAATAATAAATACAAGTGTTAGCAATACCACGATGGTTGGGGCTGGCGCACTATCAATATGGTAACTGAGCAATATTCCAAGCAGCGCGCATAGCGTAGCTACGGCAATGGCAACCAGCAACATACGTTCAAAGCGCTCGGTCAGTAGAAAGCTAATCGCACCTGGTGCGATTAGAACAGCAATAACTAAAATAATACCAACGGCCTTTATTGACGCCACTATCACAAGCGATAGCAAGGCAAGTAAGCCGTATTGCATGCGACGTGTGTTAATGCCAATGACGCCAGCGTGCGCCTGGTCGAACGCGAATACAAGAATGTCGCGTCTTTTTGCCATAAATGCCACTAACACAAAAACGGTAATGGTTCCCGTTTGCAGGACATCAAGCCAGGACACGCCAAGAATGTCGCCAAATAAAACTTGGTCCAGGTGTAAGTTGGTGTGCACAAACGTGAATAACACAATACCCAAAGCAAACATGCCACTGAACACAACGCCCATGACGGTATCTTCCTTTAACCGACTGTGTTCGGTTAAGTAACCGGTAGCCAACGCACACAACATACCCGATGCGAATGCGCCCAATACCATAGGTAATCCCGCGATGTACGCGAGCACGATGCCTGGCAGCACAGCGTGCGCCACCGCGTCGCCCATTAATGACCAACCACGTAGTACCAGTAAACAGGAAAGCACAGCTGCTGGCACAGCCACCAACAAACCAATGATTAAGGCTTGCTGCATAAATTCGAAACGCAGTGGTTCCAAAAGCCAATTCATGGCTGTCTGATTCCACGGTCAACATCTACTGGTGCATTCGACAGCGCGTGTTGCTTTTCTCGCGCACGACGTTTGTTCGCCAGTACGCCGTGCTTCGGTGCGAAAATAAACGCGAGCAAGAATATCAGTGTTTGCAACAGCACAATAATGCCACCAGTAGCACCGTTTAGAAAAAAGCTTAAATAGGCACCCACAGCACTGCTGATGCTGCCAATTAGAATGCTGATTACGATGAGCTTTGGAAAGCGATCAGTCAGTAGATACGCAGTCGCTCCCGGGGTGACGACCATAGCGATGACGAGAAATGCACCCACTGTTTGTAATGCAGCCACGGTAGATGCGCTGAGTAGGGTAAAGAACATGATTTTGATCGCATTGGTATGCATGCCAATTGAACGCGCATGCGACTCATCAAAAAACACCACCATAATATCTTTCCAATAGATGACTAACAGCAACAGTGTTACACCCGCTATTAATACTAACTGCATTGCATCGGTTGGCGAAACGGCCAAGATGTTGCCAAAAATAATCGTATTTACGTTGACCGACGTTGGGGAGAGTGATACCAAAAACAAGCCAAGACCGAAGAAGCCGGTAAACACCAAGCCGATCACCGCATCATTTCGCAAACTGGAGCGTTGACTGATGAATAGCATGGCAGCTGCGGCCAATCCGCCTGATATAAACGCACCCAGAGAATAGGGTAAACCCAACATATAGGCACCAGCTACACCAGGTACAACGGAATGAGACAAGGCATCGCCAATCAACGACCAGCCTTTAAGCATCAGGTAGGCCGATAAAAATGCACATACCGCTCCCACCAAGGCGCTCACCCAGATGGCCGTAGCCATGTAGTTATAGCTAAACGGTTCTAGCAGCACACTCATGGTTGTGTGTCATCGCTGTCATCATTAGATTGGCTGCTGGACTTTGCTTTTGCTTCATCGCCATACAGAACGATGGGGCGTTCATCATCGGATATAACCGTAACTTGGCGAGTGTCATCATCGTCGTGTAGGTCTTGACCGGTAAGTACGTGAAATCGCAAAGTACCGCCAAATGCGCGGTGTAAATTATCTTGCGTAAACACAGATTCAGTTTCACCGTAGTCGAGTACAGTGCGATTAATTAAAATAACCTGATCACAAAATTGCGGCACACTGCCAAGGTTATGAGTTGAGACTAAAATGACATGCCCATCATCGCGAAGGCTTCGCAGTAGTTCAATGATGGCATCTTCGCTGTTGACATCTACGCCGGTAAACGGCTCGTCAAGCAAAATGACTTTACCTTCTTGTGCTAAAGCGCGGGCAAGAAACACACGTTTTTTCTGTCCACCCGATAACTCACCGATTTGGCGCTTGCGATACTCACTCATACCCACGCGCTCAAGCGCAGTGTCTACTTTAATTTGATCAATTTTTGATGGAATGCGCAGCAATCCCATGTGACCGTAACGCCCCATCATGACAACGTCTTCGACCAACACGGGAAAATTCCAATCTACTTCTTCATTTTGTGGAACATAGGCGACTGTATTACGGGCAAGCATTTTTCCAGCAGGGTGTCCCAGTATCGAAACACTACCAATACTTAACGGTACAAAACCCATGAGTGCTTTAAATAGCGTTGATTTACCCGAACCATTGATACCCACCAACGCGCAAATGGTGGAGGTTGGAATATTGAACGTTGCATTCTCTAAAGCGACGTTGCCGTTGCGGTAGATGACGGTGACATTGTTTGCTTCTATACCGCACGGGTCATCACCACAGTCTTGCAGTTCACGAACACGTTCGCGATCTTCGGCAGTATCACCAATACCAGCACCACTTTGCGCTGCGTGATTGCCACTCTGGGTATGTGCATTTGGTGTTTTCACTCGCTGCGTTCTACCAATAGACCTTCAATGACGGTATTTGTAGTCTTTTGTATTAGATCAAGGTACGTTGGCACAGCACCATCCGGTTCACTCAGTGAGTCAACATACAACATGCCGCCGTAGTGTGCGCCAGTTTCGCGTGCGACCTGTTCAGCGGGTTTGGATGAAATGGTGCTCTCACTAAACACGGTTCGAATTTTGTGTTTGTTCACTGTATCGATGACATTACGCACTTGTGCAGGCGTTCCTTGCTGATCGGCATTGATCGGCCAAAGGTATAGCTCTTTTAGGCCTAAGTCGCGTGCAAGGTAACTAAAAGCACCTTCACTGGATACCAACCAGCGTTGATCTTCTGGGATGCTTTGAATCTTTTCGCGTAGTGGTGCCGCTAACTGTTCAATCTTTTGTTTATAAGTTTGCGCGTTGGCGAGGTATGTAGCTTCATTGGCCTTGTCAGCGTTTGCCATCGCAGCGGCAATATTATCTACGTAGGTAAGCGCATCGCTTGGGCTCATCCATGCATGCGGGTTGGGTTTGCCCGAGTAGGGGCCTGTATGTATATCGATGGGCGTAATGCCATCAGTGACGACAACGTTTGGTACATCACCAAGTTGTTCTAAAAATTTCTCGAACCAAAGCTCAAGCCCAAAACCGTTCCACAGAACCAGATCGGCTTTATCTGTGCGCACGATGTCCTTCGGTGTGGGTTGGTAGTTGTGGATTTCAGCGCCGGCTTTGGTCACTGATACCACGTCCGCGGCATCGCCCGCGACATTGCTTGCCATGTCGGCAATGACAGTGAAGGTGGTCACCACCAACAGCCGCTCATTTTCGTCTGGCTCGTTTTTGTTGCACCCGGTTACCAGCAGCAGCGCCAGCCCGGCGGACAGTAGCGGTGTGAACAGTTTCTGATTTGCACAAAGTTTAGCCATGGCTTAGTTTATACCTTTTGGCTAAATAAGCAAAGCTCTTGCTATACTCTGGACTATCCCGTCAAAGAGCCACAACGAGCCCATTGTCCTCCAAACCTGAAAACAGCGAACGCAGTCTGCCTACCGTCGACCAACAGGCCGAGAGCTTCGAGCGGGTGCGGCAAGCGCACCAGATGGAGGCTACCGAAGATTACGTGGAGCTGATCGATGATCTCATCAACAGTCAGGGTGAAGCGCGCCTGGTGGAAGTTGCCGAGCGACTTGGTATATCGCAACCCAGCGCCAGTAAAACCCTGACTCGCCTGCAGCGAGACGGCTACATAACGAGCGAGCCCTATCGTTCCATTTTTTTAACCGAAAAAGGCAAAGCCTTGGCTGACCAAAGTCGTGCACGACACGATATTGTATTTCGCTTTTTGCTAGCGATCGGTGTCAGTGAAGAAACTGCAAAGCATGACTCTGAAGGTGTAGAGCATCATGTGTCCGATGAAACATTGGCCGTGTTCGAACGCATCATTGCCGAATCAAATAATTAAACAACTTTGTTATGACAGAACAACTCACCATTCGACAACCAGACGATTGGCACTTACATTTGCGTGATGGCGTCATGCTTGAAAGTGTCGTAAGCGCTACGGCACAACACTTTAAGCGTGCGATCATAATGCCGAACTTGGTGCCGCCGGTGATCACCGAAGCTGATGCGCGTGCGTACGCAAAGCGAATCGATTCTGCAATAAAATCCGCCTTGGGTGAGTCACACTTCGAACCCTTAATGACTTTGTATTTAACCGATGAAACTAACCCTGCAGATGTTGTGAGTGCATCCACAAACAACGTCATTAAGGCGGTGAAACTCTATCCTGCTGGTGCTACTACCAATTCAGCCTCAGGTGTTACCTCTATTGATAAAGTGATGCCTGTGCTTGAAGCCATGAGCGAAAACAACATAGTGTTGTGCATGCACGGTGAGATCACGCATACGGATGTTGATATTTTTGATCGAGAAAAAGTATTTATTGATGAAGTGCTAGCGCCGCTTCGCGAACGTTTGCCAGAGCTGCGCATCGTGCTTGAACATGTAACCACTTCGCAAGGTGTTGAGTTTGTACGAAGCCAAGCTCGAAACACCGCTGGTACGATCACACCACATCACTTGCTGCTTAATCGAAATCACATGTTGGTCGGTGGTATTCGGCCACATTATTATTGCTTGCCGATATTAAAAAGAGAGTCACATCAGAATGCGTTAGTTAACGCTGCGACACAAGGTGA
>CALHOU010000028.1 GCA_938035945.1 uncultured Granulosicoccaceae bacterium | reverse complement strand
CGTAAGCGACGATAAACATCAATACGATTAATGCCAAGGGACGCTAAAACACCCAGTTCAGCCGCATTGAGTTGTGTACCGGCTTCTAAGATACGTTGATCCTGTTGCACATCTTCACCGGCTTGTCGAACATTTTTTCCGGCTTGAACTTCACTGTCGATGCGCACCGCATTATCTGTTGCCGATACATGCTCTTGAATCACGACTGTGTCCGCACCATCAGGCATCAAGCCACCGGTAAATATGCGCACAGCCTCGCCAGCAGTAACGCTGCCCTGGTAAATTTTTCCGGCCCATGATGTGCCGATGACTTTAAGCTCTGCTTCACCGCTTGGTGGAATTGAGGAAGAAGCAATCGCGTAACCATCCATTGCCGAGTTGGTATAACCCGGCACATTGACCGGTGACACAACATCATCGCAAAGCACGCGACCAACAGCATCAATAAGTTCGATGGTTTCGGTGTGCGTAACCACACTCAGCGCTGCGGATAATCGAGTGCGAGCTTCTTCTACAGGCAACAGATTATCAAATGGGTCGTCACAGGATGGTTGCTTTTCAATACTCATACTAATAGTTTTTGCTCGGCAGCTTGGCGCTCTTCTTCTGTATTGATATTCCTGAACGAGTCTATAACGGCCACACAATCCACTTCAACCGTGTTTTGCGTTGCGTACCAACGATCAATTTTTCGCTCACCCGATACAAGGTACGCATCCAGAGAGCAAAGAGTGCGTCTGTGTGCAAGACAAAAGACCGGCTGCATTCGCTCTCCATCATGTGCAACTGCGATATCCGCACGCTGTTCAAGTGCGGCCATGCCCAACATACCGACAATCGACCCATCAATAAATGGCGAATCACACGGACACATGAACACGTAGTCAGTATCCAGATGATGCAATGCAGCGCTTAATCCTGCCAATGGCCCAACATGCCCACTATGGCGATCGGCTACAACCTTACAGCCCAAAGCCGCATAGGCATCATGATTACGATTAGCATTTATGACGACGGTGTGCACTTGCGAGCGAATGGCATCCAAGGCCCAATTGGCCATTGGCTTGCCACCAATCTCGACCAAACCTTTATCCTGACCACCCATGCGTCGCGCCAGACCACCGGATAGCACAACCGCCCCAACACGTTCATTTACTGCTTCCAGGGCGAGTAAGTAAGTCAAGTTAGGTCGCTGTATCGAGTTGAGAGAAGTAGTTCGCTAAGAACTCCTCGAAACTGCTGCCATCGCAACTGGCTTCAAGCGCTTGTTGTGCGGCAATGGAATCGGGTACCGATTGCGCCAGTGCCGCTTGTAAGGAAGCATTCGCGTCTTGTTTTAGTAGCGCTTCTTTGTGCTCTGATGATCGTGCCATCACCATGCTGAAAAACGATCCATGCTGATCAAGCTCATCGACGATTCGCGCAGACGGTGTTAACGATGGGTCGTTTATTTTATTCATTTGCTGCTGCAAACTATGTTGATACAAGTTTGGTATGCCATCAACCTGATTACAGCTATCCATCCATTGCGCGATGGGTTCGAGTGACGACAAAATGCGCTGCCCCCATTCCACAAGTGGGGTTGCTTGATTTTGGTGATTTAGTTTTAAGCCAGCCTCACGTCCACGATGCGCAACGGTTTGTACGTTGTGCTTATTCACATCCATTTCTGCTGGCATTAACGGCGGGCTATCGGCAAGCCACGCAAACAGCATTAACATTTCAAGCATGGCCAGTTGCTCAATATGCATACCGGCCGGGTCGTATATATTCACATCGACCGAGCGCAGTTCCAGATAACGAATACCGGTACGCTTTAATGCAAGCAAAGGCATTTCACCTTTTTCGGGGATTTGCTTGGGCCGAACGCTACTGTAGTACTCGTTTTCGATCTGTAGCTTCTTCGCATTGAGCTGTTGGTATTGACCGTGCTCATCCTTGATCCCGGCCTTCGCATAGGCCTCGTGCGTTGTTGTTACGTGGGCGAAAATATCGTGCAAATAATTTTCGAAGCTATCATGGCGCACGCTTAAGTCGATGGGCGCATCTTCTTTATATCGATATCCAATTTCACCCATGCGTAACGATGTTCCAAATGGGGCAAAGCGTGTGCTTTTGTTAAGCGTAGACAAATCTGAATCCGCGCCTGAGGGTAAAAACGTTTGGCAGATAGCCGGCGATGCGCCAAACAAATATGGCACTAACCAACCGATGCGCATGAGATTGCGCGTCATGTGAAAGTAGCCAAGGGTTGACGTTGAAAAATCTGTTGCGTTGGTGTGCTTGTGTAAGCTTTGCCACAACGGCCAGCCTGCCTCTGGCATGGAGTAGTTAAAATGAATTCCGGCTATAGCTTGCATGCGTCGGCCATAACGCAAACCCAATCCACGGCGATAGACCTGTTTCATAATACCGTTGTGCGAGTTTCCGTATTGTCCGATACGAATGCTATCGTCGCCATCGATAACGCACGGCATGCTTGTGTTCCACAAACCTTCGCCATTGTCCAGACGCGGTAAAATAAACTGATGGATGCCAACCATGTGCTCCAAAGCCTGGTTAACCGATGGGCATGGAGGTGTTACCATTTCCAACAAGGCTTCGGAAAAATCAGTGGTAATCTGGCTGTTGCACAGTGCTGAACCCAAGGCCTCAGGATGATCTGTTTGCGCTATATGTCCAGACGCATCTATGCGTAAGGTTTCTTTTTCAAGACCCACTCGCCGGGTGGAGAAAAAGTCGTCATCAGCATCTGTTATAAACGCTTGTGCGCGTTGTGTCACTTCTGAATACACGGTGTTATTCATCTTAATTCACAAGCGTGCAGTTTAACCTAATTCAAAAGCCCAGCGATGGTAACGATTGATGAATCACCAAACCCACATTCACGAAGAAATAGCCGGACAAGGCCAGCCTTTGGTCGTGCTTCACGGTTTGTTTGGCGATCTCGATAATTTTCGTTCAATAGCCTTACATTTAGAACGGTATTTTCGCGTTATTCGGCTCGACTTACCCGGACACGGTCAATCAACAACCCTCGACGACCTCTCTATCGCATCTTTGGCCAAAGCGGTGTTGGCGCATTTGGGTGCAACGGGGGTTGATCAGTTTCACTTGCTGGGTCACTCGCTCGGCGGCAAAGTCGCCATGCAAATGGCTGCCAACGACACCGTATCTTCGATTCAAAAATTGATCGTGGTTGATATTGCACCGAGGTTTTACCCCCCTCACCATAAGGCAATTTTTGAGGCCCTCATCGACTTGCCCTTAAACGAAATCGGTGGCCGCAGCGATGCCGACAAGCACTTGCGTAAAAGTATCCCCGATGCGGGGGTGCGAGGCTTTTTATTAAAAAGTTTGCATCGAAAAAGTGATGATACTTACCAATGGCAATTCGACTTGCAAGGTCTGATGGCCGACTACGAGGCGATTCAACAGGCACCGGTGTTTATCGCACCTGTTGACGCGCCTACCTTATTTATAAAAGGTGGTAACAGCGACTACCTGGGTCCACAAGATGAATTGCCCATTCGCACAAATTTTGCGAATCCGAGTTTTAAAGAAATCGGTGGCACCGGCCATTGGCCACACGCAGAAAAACCGGCCCTCTTTACTCGCATCTGCCTGGAATTTCTAGAGCAATCAATTGCTACAGATTCGCAAACTAGCGGGCAGTAGTTATGGCCTATGCTAGGATTCATCACATCTCTTTAATTTACGTGCCCACGACCGGTTAAACCATGTCCGACTCTTTACGCGAACAAATGCTGCGCGCAGGCTTTAAAGAAACCACTAAGCCAAAACCAAAACAGAATAAAAAAAATGCCTCGCAGCCAAAACGAAATAAGGCGAATAACCGTGCTGGCCCCTCCTCTCTGGAGCGCGCAAACATCGCCGAACGTGAAGCTATTGCCGAGAAAAAACGCATAAAGGCTGAAATCAAAGCCATTATCGAAGCCGATAAGATCGAGAAAACCAGTGGCGAAACAGCCCACAGCTACATCGTTGGCAAACGCATAAAACAAATGTTTGTGACCGATGAAATTCAGGCCAAGCTGGTTTCTGGAGAGTTGGTGATCACCCGTTTGAACGGCTCAACGTATCTAGTACCGGCAGAAACTGGTGAACGCGTACG
The DNA here is from genome assembly GCA_938035945.1 of uncultured Granulosicoccaceae bacterium. GTDB lineage: Bacteria > Pseudomonadota > Gammaproteobacteria > Granulosicoccales > Granulosicoccaceae > Granulosicoccus. The sequence goes on along the minus strand of CALHOU010000028.1, from coordinate 27,274 downwards.
TGGATTAAATCCCGACTGGGTCATCATCAAGCCAGGCGAGGAAAACGCCGGTGATGAAGATGATGAATACGCTGACTATCGAGTACCTGACGATTTAAAGTGGTGAACCAGGAAAATACGTTTTACTGGTTTGACTACGAAACCTTTGGCATCTCCCCTCAGTGGGACAAGCCCGCGCAATTTGCAGGACAACGAACCACACTCGATCTAGAACCGGTGGGTGACCCAATTATCTTGTATTGCAAACCACCGGCAGACTATCTTCCCAACCCCGAAGCTTGCCGCGTCACGCAAATGCAACCACACGACATAGCGCAACGTGGCAGCAATGAAGCCGAATTTATCGCGCATGTGGTATCAGAACTGGGTCGCCCAGGTACTTGCTCGGTCGGCTATAACAGCATTCGCTTCGATGATGAATTCACCCGCCACACTTTATTTAGAAACTTTCACGACGCCTATGAATACGAATGGAAGGAAGGCAATTCGCGTTGGGACTTACTCGATATCGTACGCTTAGCCAGAGCTCTTCGACCCGAAGGTATTAACTGGCCAACACTCGAAGATGGTTCACCCACCAATAAGCTGGAAAACTTAAGCCAGGCTAACAACATCGAACACGCACATGCGCACGATGCTTTATCCGATGTAGAAGCAACCATCGGCATGGCAAAACTACTCAAACAAACCCAACCGAAATTGTTCGACTACGCATTTACCCATCGTGATAAGAAAAGCGTAGCCAGTATATTGAACTATCAACAACGTAAGCCGTGCATCCAAGTATCTGGCATGATCCCCGGTGCGTTCGGGCATGTTGGTATTGTGATGCCGATTGCGCGGCACCCGATTAATCAAAACGGCGTTATCGTTCTTGACTTACGAAGCAACCCAGAAGAGCTGTTGAGCCTCAGCGCGGAACAGATAGCCGCTCGTGTATTTGTATCTGCAGATGAGCTAAAAGGCCAGGAGCGTATCCATCTACGCACGGTACAAATCAATAAATGCCCTGTACTTGTACCGCTAGGTGTCATGCGACCAGAGGATGCGGAGCGTTTAAACATCGACTTAGCAGCGCAGCTAGCAAAAGCCGAACAATTGTCCGCTCAATTCACCGATGATTTTGCCGAAAAAATTCGGCAAGCAATGACCCGTGAATGGGACGAAGCGCATACCGATGTAGACGGCTCATTGTATTCCGGCGCGTTTTTTAGCCAGGCAGACAAACAACGCTTTGCCAAAATTCGTCAATCCATACCCTCAAAGCTTGAACAAATGGCTGGGCTATTTGATGATGACCGAGCCACCGAAATGCTTTTTCGCTATCGCGCCCGCAACTTCCCCGAAACGCTTAGCGTAGAAGAGCGTGAAGAGTGGTCATTGCACATAAAAGAAAGACTACATGACGACAACGCGCCGTGGCTCAGTGCATCCAAGTTTCAGCAGATCATGCAAGAGATAGAATGGCCACCCGAAGAACAGCCACTGCGTGACTCATTGCAGCGTTACGCAAAAGAAATTTTAGCTTGAAAGGTAAAAGCCTGCCGGCTTAGTTAGTACGTCTACCACCGCCATCCATAAAGTCGGTGCCACTAATAAGTGGACGGATGGTATTGCTGACGAAAAATGCGAAGAATAAGAAGAAGAAAATAAACTTCGTGCTTGCATACTGTGGGAAAAACAAACCGATGGTGACAAGAAAACCAACGCTTGCCAGTGCAAAACCGTAAGCCGAGTGAACGTAAATATTCATGATCGAATTCGTGATGTCGCTGCGATAAACACCACTGGCTACGTTCGACAACATAATGACCAGGATGACGGGTACCATGGGTGCGAGCATTTCGTGGATACCAATGCCCAAACTAATATAAGCGGCAGCGATGAACACACCGGCGAACATACCGATTTCGGTTAGGGCGCGCAGCAGGCTCGGGAAACTGATCTGCCGCACCAATTTCTCGGGAGCAGATTGAAGAGCTGAGCTGACGTAATCACTAACAGTGTTCATGCGGTACCTCGCTGAATGGACAAGTAGGAAGTTCTGACTTGGCCGAATAAGTGAAACGCTGATTGTAGCGCCGAGAAAGTTACATGATTGTGAACAGTGGGCCTTTTAGTTTCGCCATTATGGTAACTAGCCACACTTATGTGAACCTGTTCATATGTTCTATCTGGAAAGACTAAGCAGTTCGTCTGCTAACATTAATTAGATGGTTCAACAGCGCATCAAGCTTTATCAAGGTTCAGTTAGCGATTGCAGCTATCTTGATAATAAACAGGCAATTAATATCTATGCCGACCCTCACCACCCTCAGCCGCGTGCTGTCTATAACCAATTGATTAAACGAGGTTTTCGTCGCTCAGGCGAGTATGTGTACCGGCCTGGCTGTAACGAGTGCACGGCCTGTGTCCCTGTGCGAATCTGTGTTGAACAATTCAAGCCGCGACGAACAGACAAAAGAAATCTCAAGGCCAATAGCGATTTAACCGTCGATTATTCAGCGGCTCGCTATACCGATGTGTATTTTGATTTATACGAACGCTACTTGAATGTGCGTCATCCGGATGGTGGAATGGACAAACCCGAACCGGAAGATTTCGAGCGCTTCTTGCTAAACCCTTGGGGTGAAACACTTTTTGTCGAAATTCTGGATGGCGATAAATTGGTCGGCGTGGCGGTTACCGATGCAACAACCGATGGTTTGTCCGCCGTGTACACATTTTTTGACCCTGAGTATCAACGGCGCGGGCTCGGAAAATTTTGCATTTTGCAGCAAATAAAACTGAGTTCAATGATGTCCCTGCCCTACTTGTATTTAGGATATTGGGTAGATGGCTGCCAAAAGATGCAATATAAAACTGACTTTCGACCGCAAGAACATTTTGATGGTGTGCAGTGGATAAACAGCACAAATATTACGAACGCAAAGACGACGCCTGCTTAATCCCTTTCAAGTAAAGCTCATACATATCCGCAGGCCCCCACTCGTCGCGCAGTCGGGTAAACATTTCCGCAGCTTTAGTCCAATCACCGGACTTACTCGCTTCCATCGCTTGGCGATGCAAAGTCAGATGTTTCTTGGTATCCACATCGGCAGCGGCTGACGCACCTAGGGGTTGCGACATAGTGACAGGTTGACGACGCCCCTTGACCACCACAGTGTCGAGCTCGCGGAACAACATATCAGGCAAGGCTTGGGCTGTTTTATCCGACACAACGATCGGCACTTGGTACTTTCTGGTTTGTTCTTCAAGACGCTGTGCAACATTGACGGTATCGCCAACGACAGTGTAATCCATTCTAAATTCTGAACCCAATGGACCTACTGTTGCCATGCCAGTACTGACGCCGATGCCTACTTGAATTGAGGGTAATCCATTGCGTTCGAATTGCGCGTTTAACTCATGCATTTCGTTTTGGATATCCATGGCAGCGGATAAGGCATCGAATGCGTGCGTTTGCGAACGAGCAGGCGCACCCCAAACGGCCATGACGCTATCGCCCATAAATTTATCGATGGTGCCACGATGACGCACAACTACCTTACTCACATGGGAAAAGAAGCCGTTTAAAAACTGCGCCACTTGTTTGGACTCGAGCTGTTCGGAAATGGCTGCAAATCCAATCACATCACAAAACAACACAGTGATCTCTCGTTCTTCACCATCTAGCCCCATGCTTTGCGGATTGCGACTGTACTCACTGGCAAGCTCCGGCGGCACATACTGGCTTAACAAGGTAGCAAAGCGCTTTCGATCTCGAATCTCGGCAAAGTATTGCAACAACACGTACAGAACATAAAGAACCAGAATAATCAGAAATTCAAATTCGAGTGGAATGCTCGGTACCGCAGGGCTTTGCTGTAAATGTAGGAAGAACACGGCGCCGGCTGCGGCCAGTGCCAGCAACGATCCCCCAATTAATCGAAACCATGGCATCGCGATGGCCAACAGCAAAGTAATAAATTGAGTAGTCCAGAACACTGAACCAAACGGCGCTGCTTCAAATAAATTGTATGAATTTCCACCACGTACTTTAAAGGTAAACAACTGACCAGATTGATCCTGGCCACCCGTCCAGTCGAAACTGAAGTACATGCGAAACACACCCAAACCCGTCAGCACCAGTAACAATAGTGCTAACACAAGGAACAGCGAAAACGTGACGTTTCGGCGGGCTGGATTGAAGTAAGGGATTATCAAGAACGAATGAACTCAGTTGACCGTTTGCAAATCGAACAAAAGAACGCTTGAAGCATCAAAAATTCAGGTGTGAAGACTATCACAAGCGCCGCATGCAAGCGCTGTTCGATACCGGATAGACACACTTTTGGGTATAGTAACGTCACTTCTTGTTAGTGAAAGACCCCCTATGGATGATGTTGTTATAGTCGCAGCGCGCAGAACCGCGGTAGGCAGCTTTGGAGGCTCGTTAGCTTCAGTTCCGGCCAGCGATCTTGGTGCTGCGGTCATACGCGCATTGATCAGCGAAACAGGCGTAGCCCCCGAAACCGTTGACGATGTCATTTTAGGCCACGTATTGACTGCCGCGGCTGGTCAAAACCCGGCCAGACAAGCTGCATTGGCTGGTGGTTTACCAGACACGGTGCCTGCGCTAACCATCAATCGTGTATGCGGCAGTGGACTCGATGCAGTTGCCCTCGCGCGGCAAGCCATCCTGGCTGGCAATGCCAACACCATCATTGCAGGTGGTCAGGAAAACATGAGTGCAGCGGTGCATGCCTTGCCCTCGTCACGATCAGGTCAACGCATGGGCAATTGGGAAATGGTTGACACCATGATCACCGATGGCTTGTGGTGTGCCATGAGCAATTACCACATGGGGCAAACGGCAGAAAACTTGGCGGAACAATTTTCAATTAGCCGCGAAGCACAGGATGAATTTGCGATTGAATCGCAAACCAAAGCGGCTGCCGCCAGCGCTAAGTTTGCCGATGAAATCGTCTCAGTTGAAGTACCGCAACGCAAGGGTGAGCCGATAATTTTTGATAAGGATGAATATCCCAAGCCGGATACAACACTTGAAAAAATTGCCAACTTACGACCCGCCTTTCAGCGCGAGGGTTCAGTCACTGCTGCAAACGCTTCAGGCATTAATGATGGCGCCGCGGCAGTTATGGTTATGAGTGCAGAACAAGCAAAAGCTGCGGGACTGCGAGCATTGGCCACTATCAAGGCAAGCGCAACTTCGGGTGTTGACCCGACTATCATGGGTTATGGACCCGTACCTGCGGTCACCAAATGTTTGCAACGTGCTGGTTGGTCACTCGACGATGTAGATCTATTTGAGTCGAACGAGGCATTTGCTGCTCAATCACTCACGGTTTTATCGGAACTTGGTTTAGACCCAGCTAAAGTCAATGTAAATGGCGGTGCCATTGCGCTAGGTCATCCAATCGGCGCATCAGGTGCGCGCATTCTGGTGACCCTGCTCCATGAGATGCAGCGTCGCCAAGTACAACGTGGCATCGCCACACTTTGTATCGGTGGTGGACAAGGCGTGGCATTGGCAGTTGAACGCAGCTGAGTTAGCCAAAAAAAGGATAATTCGATGAGTAAAGTTGCAGTGATAACCGGCGGTACAACCGGATTGGGCGCAGGCATTTGTGCCCAGCTTGCCAACGATGGCTATCAAGTCATTGCAAACTATCTACCGGCATTGGAAGGTGAAGCCAAAGCTTGGCAACAGCAAGTGAAAAGTGAGGGGATAGCATGCGCAATCGCTGCCGCCGATGTATCTGATGCAACACAATGTCATCACATGATCGATGGCCTGCTCAATGACTTTGGTCGCATCGATGTGCTAATCAATAACGCAGGCATTATCCGCGATTCAAGCATTGCAAAAATGGATGTCGACAAATGGCATGCTGTTATCAATACGAATTTAAGTTCCTTGTACAACATGTGCAAACCGGTTATTGAGTCAATGCAGGAGCATCGCTTCGGTCGCATTGTGAATATGTCTTCAGTCAATGCGCAACGCGGCCAGTTTGGCCAAACCAATTACTGTGCAGCCAAAGCAGGCGTGCACGGGTTTACCAAAGCACTGGCACAAGAGACAGCTAGATTTGGCATCACCGTTAACACCGTCTCTCCCGGTTTAATACAAACCAGCATGGTCGATACCATTCCCAAAGAGATCATGGCGGATTTAGTCGAAAAAATCCCGGTTGGCCGTGTAGGACTGCCAGAAGACATCGCACGCGCTGTGCGATTTTTAATTGATGACACAAGCTCTTACATAACCGGTCACGAACTTGAAGTGAACGGTGGATTCTTTATGCACTAGCAAGGAAACACAGGCTTAATTTTCGCCAACACTTCCTCATGCAGCGCTGGCGTGGCGGCCGCGAGTACTGATGTAGTATCAAGGCCTATTGCCTGCCCGTTTAAATCCGTGATTACACCACCAGCCTCTCTCACGGCGACAGTTAAAGCGGCAATATCCAAGATGTTAACGTCCGACTCGATAATTAAATCCGTTTGCCCACAACACAATTGGTGGTAGTGACAAAAATCACCATAGCCACGCACGCGACGCACTTGTTGCACGATTTGTCCAAGCACAGCCCAGCTTGCCGATGATTGCGCCATGCGTGTTAAGTTGCCGGTGGATAAAAAAACCTCGGATAAGGTTTTAGTGTCACGACACTGAACCTGCTCACCATTAAGCCAAGCACCACCATCGACACTTGCCACCATGCGTTGCCCATAAGCCGGTGCGTTGGATACACCCAATTGCAGTTCACCACCAACTTGCAAGGCAATTTGGGTTGAATAGAACGGCATATTACGGATAAAACTTTTGGTGCCATCAATCGGGTCTACCAACCAGAGCAGATCGTCATCGTTGGCAGAACCAACGCCATCCGAGCGCCCGGTCTCCTCACCATAGAAAGCCGCCGATGGCGTGTGTTGAGACAACACCGCCTTAATCGCTTTCTCAGACGCCACATCCACCTCCGTGACTGGACTGTCGTCTTGCTTATAACTTACCGACCAATCCCCTGAGCTTTCATGAGACTTAATCGTCGCCTCCGCCGCATCCGCCGCTGCAATGGCAACTTTTCGCACAACTTCCAACTCAAGCATATTCCTATTTCCGGGGACAGTTTACTTATTGGATAATTTCCAACCATTATAAGACCAGATATCCACAAGCATTTGTGTGCCTTTGTTGAATCTCCTTGTTTATTAAAAGTCAACGCTGACCTTTGCCGTCGAAGTCGCTAGACTAGCGCTCCACCTACCGTGTTACACCAATGAATCATCTAAATCCCCAGCAAAAGGCCGCCGTGCTGCACGTCGAAACACCGGTGCTTGTGTTGGCAGGCGCTGGTAGCGGTAAAACCGGTGTTATCACGGAAAAAATTGCTTACTTAGTAACCGAAAAGCAATACGCGCCCAGTTCGATCATCGCTGTTACGTTTACGAATAAAGCCGCATCTGAAATGCGCGAGCGGCTACGCAAGAAGCTTAACGCGAAAGCCATTCGTGGTTTGTCAATTTCAACCTTCCATCGTCTTGGCTTGAATATGTTGCATAAAGATGGCGAACATATTGGCTTGCGGCGTGGCTTTACCATCATGGATCAAAGCGATTCATTATCGGCCTTGCGCGAAATCATCAGCGAACAAAACAGTGCAATGGAAGAGCGCACCGCGGCATCCATCATTTCGAACTGGAAAAGCACCTTCGTCACTCCCGAACAGGCACTGGCCGAATCGGCAGACGATCAAACCCGCGTGGCGGCCCTACTCTATGCCGATTACGATCGTCTGCTGCGCGCGTGTAACTCGGTTGATTTCGATGACTTGATCAGTTTGCCGGTTCGCCTATTGCGCGAGAATCCAGAAGTTCAAACCCGTTGGCGAAACAAAACACGGCACATGTTGATTGATGAGTATCAAGATACTAACGCGGCCCAATACGAAATGATTCGCTTGTTGGTGGATAAGTTCGGGGCTCTAACAGCCGTTGGTGATGATGATCAGTCGATCTATTCATGGCGAGGCGCAAGGCCTGAAAACTTGATGAATCTAAAAGAAGATTATCCGAATTTAAACGTCATCAAGCTCGAGCAAAACTACCGTTCCAGCCAACGTATTTTGCGTTGCGCCAACGAAGTCATCAGCCACAACCCACACGTGTTTGAGAAAAAACTCTGGAGTGCCTTAGGCATCGGTGACGAGCTGCGCATATCTGTTTGCCGTCACGGTATTGATGAAGCCGAATGGGTGGTGGCCGAAATCATGACCCAACACTTTCAAAAAGGACGACGCTTTGGTGACTTTGCGATTCTGTATCGTAGTAATTTTCAGTCGCGCGTGTTCGAACAAGCTCTGCGTGAAAAACAGATCTCCTACGCCATCAGTGGTGGTAAGTCGTTTTTTGATCGGGTTGAAATCAAAGACATGCTCGCCTATTTAAAATTGTTGGTTAACCCCGATGACGACACGGCATTTTTACGTTGTATCAATACGCCTAGGCGCGAAATTGGCCCAACCACGATTGCCAAACTTGGTGAGTACGCACGCCAAACAGGCTCAACCTTGTTTAATGCCTGTCATAGTATGGGCTTATCAGAATCACTCACTGGCAAAGCATTGTATAAATTGCAGCGCTTTGCCAATTGGTTAACGCTGACCGCTGACAACGCCGAGCGCGGCAATCCAATGGATGTGGTTAGCAGCATGTTTAATGATATGGACTACAGCGGTTGGCTAGAACGTCAGAGTGATAACCCACAACAAGCCGAGAAAGCCATTGCCAACACAGACGAATTTTTAGCGTGGCTGGGCCGTATGTTAGTCGATGAAGATGGCAAAGATGTGCCACTTAGCGATGCTGTTTCCAGGCTGTGTTTACATGACATGTTGTCTCGCCAGGAAGAAGACGCCGGTCATGACCAAGTGCAACTGATGACCTTTCATGCAGCCAAAGGTTTGGAATTTCCCCACGTTTTTATGGTCGGAATGGAAGAAGAAATTCTGCCGCATAGCAATAGCGTCGACGAAGGTGCCTTGGAAGAAGAACGCCGACTGGCTTATGTGGGCATGACCCGAGCTCGCCACACTTTGACGTTTACCCGAGCGCGCACGCGTCAGAAGTATGGCGAATTAATGACCTGCGAACCAAGTCGATTTTTGGAAGATTTACCGCCTGATGATGTCGTCACCATCGGTGTTGCCGGAACCGAGGATACTGGCGCGCAAAGAGTGGCTGGAAAACAGGCTTTACAGGGCCTAATGGACATGCTTGCGGACGACTAGGCTTGCAAGGGCTTGTCAATTGTCACGGCATTGAAATTTAGCGTAACGTCTGCCGAACAACGGCACGCGCCTTGAAAAGAAGACAAGATCACATATCTTTACCAGCTTGACCCTACTTCATATAACGAAGGTACGCTTACCGGTATGAATAATAACGAAGATGATGCAGGCATCGTTGTAGACGATCTCGACGACGCAGATGAACAGGATTCAACAGACTCTGAATCCGGGCCACACACGGGCCTGATTCTGCCCGATCAAAATTTACCTGATCATCTTTTGCTACTACCCATTTTTGAACGCCCGTTCTTCCCTGCCCAGGTCCAACCATTGGTCATTGATGAAGACCCTTGGCAAGAAACCTTCGCGGCTTTAGGCAAGATGGACTCGCACCTATTAGGCTTGTGTTATGCCGGCGATCAAGAAGGTGCTAAAGCCAACCCTGATGATTTTGCAAAAATCGGCTGTGTCGTGAAGTTGCACAATGTAGTGAGTAGCAATGGCAAGATTCAATTTATCGCCCAAGGCCTACAGCGCTTCAAACTACAAGACTGGATAAGCCGCGAACCACCCTTTGCAGCCGAAGTTAGCTACCCGCCTGAGAAGGTCGTCAAAACACCGGAAATTAAAGCCTATGCAATGGCTTTAATCCAATCGATAAAAGAGCTGATACCGTTGAATCCTTTGTACAACGAAGAGCTCAAAAACTTCCTGAATCATTTTAATTTAAATGAGCCGTCGCCCTTGGCGGATTTTGCAGCGGCGATCACCACGGCCCCCGGGGCCGAATTGCAGTTGATACTAAACACAGTACCGCTACAAAAGCGCATGGAAAAAGTGTTGGTCTTACTGCAAAAAGAATTAGAAGTCGCGCGCCTGCAAAGTGAAATACGTTCTGAAGTTGAACAAAAAATGACGAAGCATCAGCGCGAATTCTTTTTACGCGAAGAACTAAAAATTATACAGCGCGAGTTGGGTATTGCAAAAGATGATCGTACATCGGATATCGATGAATTTAAATCACGCATGGAAAAACGTGATGCCCCCGAACACGTAAAAAGTCGATTCGACGACGAAATCAAGAAAATGTCGGTGCTCGAAACCGGCTCGCCCGAATACGGAGTTACCCGCAACTATGTCGATTGGCTTAGCGCTGTGCCTTGGGGCAACTATTCCAAGGACAAATTCAGCTTACGTTCTGCGCGTACCATTTTAAATCGCGATCATGCAGGGCTTGTTGATATCAAAGATCGTATTCTTGAGTTTCTGGCCATGGGTGCTTTTCGTGGCGAGGTCAGTGGTTCGATTTTATTGTTTGTTGGCCCACCAGGGGTAGGTAAAACCTCTATTGGTAAATCCATAGCTGAAAGCCTGGGGCGAAAGTTCTATCGATTCAGTGTAGGTGGTATGCGCGATGAAGCTGAAATAAAAGGCCATCGACGCACCTACATAGGTGCAATGCCAGGCAAGCTCGTACAGGCACTAAAAGAAGTGGATGTGTGCAACCCGGTCATTATGCTCGATGAAATTGACAAGATGGGTCAGTCTTATCAGGGCGACCCAGCCTCGGCCATGCTCGAAGTGCTCGACCCTGAACAAAACGCAGAATTTCTCGATCACTATCTCGATCTGCGCGTGGACTTATCCAAAGTCTTGTTTATTTGCACAGCGAATCAGCTTGATACTATCCCGCGTCCGCTACTCGATCGAATGGACATGATTCGACTTGGTGGGTATATCGCCGAGGAAAAACTAGAGATCGCGCAAAAGCACTTGTGGCCGCGATTGCTCGAACGCAACAAGGTACAAAAGGGGCAGGTTAAAATTTCCGATTCGGCGCTTCGAACCTTGATTGAAGGTTATGCGCGTGAGGCTGGTGTTCGAAACCTTGAAAAACTTTTAAACCGTATCCTGCGCAAGAGCGTGGTCAAGCTACTTGGCAAACAAAAGAGCGTTAGCGTATCGGGCAAAAACTTAACTGAGTTTGTTGGTGAACCACCGTTTAAAAACGAAAAACGCTTAAGTGGCGTTGGCATTGTTACAGGCCTTGCATGGACCGCGATGGGTGGTGCCACCCTACCGATCGAAGCTACGCAAGTTCACGGTAGAGATCGCAGCTTAAAACTCACCGGTCAACTGGGCAAGGTGATGACCGAATCAGCACAAATTGCCCACAGCTTTGTCACCACCAACGCCAGCAAATATGGCGTCACCGATGACTACTACATGAAGCACGGTTTACATCTGCACGTGCCTGAGGGTGCGACGCCTAAAGACGGACCCAGTGCCGGTATTAGCATGACGAGTGCGCTGCTATCGCTGGCTTTAAAGAAGCCAGTGAAAAAAGATTTTGCCATGACTGGCGAGATAACCTTAACGGGCAAAGTGTTACCGGTCGGTGGCATTCGTGAAAAGCTGATTGCGGCTCGTCGCGTTGGTATAAAACAAGTGATATTACCTGAAGAGAATGAAGGCGATGTGAAAGAGCTGCCAAAGCACATTACCAAGGGGCTTAAGATTCACTTTGCCGGCAACTACGACCAAGTGTATAAAATACTATTCACTTCCGGAAAATAAACCACTATCGAATCGGGACACCCATGCCAGACGTACAACAATGTCTGGCACGGTGTCCACAGCTGCATCTTCTGCAAAGCTCAATTCCCACGCACCTCCATGGCGCGTTCGGTAACGTAAACCCAACGACAAGGCCAATCCAGGTTCTTTTAATTCTCTAAGTCCGCTTTGAAACATCGCGCTATGCCAATCAAATTGCGCTACAAGCTGGGTGCGCGCATTTAAATCCACATTCATACCCAAAACGCCAAACGCCACCACAGACTGAGATTGTGCGATTAAATCATGGCCTCCAACGCCTAGCACACCAACACTGCCAGCCCATTGGACACGATTGAATTTTTGCGATCGACGCCACGCAGATTGCACATCGACAAACGCATCCACCCCGCCGGAACCAAAAAACTGTTTCGAATCGCCTAGGGCAAGTTTAATCCCATAACGTACAATCGGCGCTTGCTCGGCGCAACCCAATGTGTGTTGTAGTTGCACTTGCATATCACCAAGCCCAGTACCAGGTGCTAGCGTCGACTGCGTTTCGCCGTTTAAAGAGTACAAATATTGAAAGTCATTGACTGGCCATTCATCTCGCTGGGCATCGGGAAGATGAAAAAACTGATGCCATTGATCAAGTGTTTTATCAAACCAGCCGGCTCTGTGCGAGAGCACGCTACCATCAACATTGAATTGCCAGCACTGATTAATACGTTGCCGAAATCGCAGGCTTAACTGGCTGCTCTCACCATCCAACACCAAGCGTTCGTCCTCGACGGTCCCACCCATAAATATATTGCTGTGTACTAAAGAGAACTGCAACTCGCTGGGCGTCGTTAATCGGCTGGCAGCGGTAGGCAAACCAAATTGCAATTTGATTGGACCTAAGGCGCGTTGTTGCAGAAAATGGCCAGATTGAGAAAAGTGAGAATCGGCAAAACTAACAAGCGGGATCGCTGATAACACTACCGAGAACAATTTTCGAAGCATGGTATCAGCGTTAAATTTCTTCGCCAATTTGAGATTTAGCACGCGCCACGCTGCCGCGTGCGTTGTCTGAACCCGGGCTTAGTTTAAGCACCGAATTAAACGCTTCAAGCGCTGCTTCGTAGTTGCCTGACGCCATAAATATAAGCCCCAAACCTGATAAAGCGCCAAAGTGCCTCGGCTCTAGTAGTAGTGTTTGTTGGATATCGGCAACTGATTGCGCATGATTACCCAGTAAATAGTGCAAGGTCGCACGCTTGTTCCAGGCTTCGGCAAAATCGGGATTGCTATCAACTAATTGATTGCACAGGCGCAGCGAGAGCTGATACTCACCCACCGACATCGCGTAACTGATCTGTGTCATCAATGCCTGTGCATTTTGATCGGATGAGTCTAACCACCGATCCCATATTTTGGCCTCGATTTCTCGAGTTTGAGCGTTTGACTCGCTCTGTTGTAGCTGATCGAATAGCGATGGCAACTGCGGATCGTTCTGGTCAGCAACACTGCCCTGCGCTGCGGCTAAAGCCAGCAGCAACAGGCAACTCTTAATCGTTTTTGACGTAATCGTTGTAAAAAAGATTCGGTTGGCAGTGCTAGCAAACGTCATCGCATCACTATTGCATCGGTTCGGTGGATTGAATCATTTCAACAAGTGCACTGGCTTCTCGATAACCCGGTATTGCGGTGCCGTTGTCCAGATAAATTAGTGGTGTGCCGCGTAGGCCTACCTGCTGTGCTATTGCATAGTGTAACTCAACCGGAGTTTCACACGCTTTTTCGGTAATGGGTTGGCCGGCTTTGGCAGCGGTCATCGCCGCTTGTGGATCGTCTGCACACCAAACGCTCTCCAAGGCAACGCGTGAATCACTTTCAAGCCCAGCACGTGGGAACATCAAGTAACGAACACTGACACCGTTTTTTATCAAGGTATCGATTTCGCTGTGCAACAAACGGCAGTAACCACAATTGATATCGGTAAACACAGTGATGGAGCGCTTAGAATTGTTCGCGCCTTGGTAGACCAACATGTTTTCTTCACCGAGCTCATTGATCAGGCCCATATGAATACCAGCCATACGCCGCTCAGTGAGATCTACACCGTGAGTAAGATCAATCACATTGCCTTGAAACAGTCGCGTCAGATCTTCATCGACATAAACCACGCGTGCATCCGTTACGATTTCATACCAGCCGGGATACGGTCCCTCAGCAATCGATTCGACCGGCAATGATGGAAAGCGTTCTTGAAAACCATAAAACACTTTTTTGAGCACTTCATCGTCGGGTTCGTCGATCCCGTTCGCGGTCGCAGCGGCGTTGGGCATCATTTCGTCATGATCGGTATCAGATTCGCCAGCTTGGGTTGTTGTTTCTTCAGCCGCCGTTTCCGGTGCGTTTTCGCTCTTGTTTTCATCCGCCGCATAAACGGAGGATGCAAATGCAAAAGACAATGCGATGATGGGTAAAACGATTGAATGGAAGCGATACATAGACAAGACCTGAGAAATAATTAGATTTAGTGGTTGTTTTAGCACAAAGGTTCAAAAATCAGCGAATTGAAGCATAGCCGTTAACAATTCAACCTCGCGGATGATGCAGCGAGTGCAAATATTTAAGCCTTTCGCGGGCTACATGTGTGTAAATCTGTGTCGTTGATAGATCACTATGACCTAGCAATAGCTGCACCACTCTTAAATCAGCGTCATGGTTAACTAAATGAGTAGCAAATGCGTGCCTGAGCGTGTGAGGCGACAGGTGTCCATTTATCCCTGCAGTCACACCATGTACCTTTATTCGATGCCAAAAGCTCTGTCGCGTCATCTCTCGGCCTCTGAGCGATAAAAACAAGGTACTCGATACACCTTTTACCAAGTTATCGCGCGCATCGCGCATGTAACGCTTGATCCAATCAATTGCAGCTTCGCCCATTGGTACTAATCGCTCCTTGTTGCCTTTACCCCAAACCCGAACCACACCCTGATTCAAGTTAACTTGATCAACTTGCAATGAAACTAGCTCGCTAACGCGTAGCCCACATCCGTAAAGCAATTCAAGCATAGCGCGATCACGCAAACCGATATCAGTGCTAACCACGGGTGCACTGAGGAGTTTTTTAACTTCTGATTCACTCAGTGTGGACGGTAATGGGCGACCAATTGTGGGCGCATCTATAAGAACGGTTGGGTCCTCTGAAATAATGCGTTCGCGCAACATAAATCCGTAAAATCGGCGTAAAGCCGACAGCATGCGGGCGGCACTTCGCGCACTGCCGCCTGATGAGACCCGACTACCTAAAAAAGCCATGATATCGGCTCGATCGGCCGTTTTAAGACTGCTGCTATGGGTTTGCAAATACAAACCAAACAGTTTGATATCGGTTTCGTATGCGGATACTGTGTGCTTGCTGAGCCCGCGCTCAATCAGCAACATGTCGCTAAACTGTAATAGCAGGCGTCGAGAAGCTTTTTCAAGGACTGGCTTCTCTTCTTTGGATGCGCTTTGCATAGCGACATGTTAGCAAAACTGACAACGAACATCGCCAAGAGCACCATGAAAGACTCAAAACAAACAATGGCATCTGACGCCGATCCGAATTCCATCAGTATCGACGCTGCGCGAAAAGTCATCTTCGAGCAGCTACCCTCGATTCAACAAACGCAAACTGTGCCAGTGTTGCAAGCGTTCGGGCGTGTGCTTGCCGTAGACCTAACGTCGGCTATCAATGTTCCTTCTTTTCGCGCATCAGCGATGGATGGTTATGCCTATAGACATACTGAGGCCGAACTGACTTTACGCATTGCCGATACCTCACTTGCCGGGCACCCGAGTGCCGATGATGCCAGTGCCGGCGAATGCCACCGCATAACAACTGGCGCGCGTGTACCTGACTTTGCAGACACGGTCGTACAGCAAGAGAATGTTGAAATTGTAAACGGCAGCATCACAATTAAACACGGTTCAGACCTTGGTCATCACGTTCGACCAATCGGTTCAGACAGTGCAAAAGATCAACCATTGATGTCCAAAGGTCAGCGTATTGGAGCGGCACAAATAGCGACGCTATGTGCGCATGGCATGTCGAATGTTGAGGTGATTAGGCCGATAAATGTTGCCGTGTTTTCAACCGGGGATGAACTAAACGATGCAGGAACAGCACTACCCGTTGGCAATATTTACGATGCCAACCGAGCATTGCTTGCATCCATGTTAGGCAGTTCTGGCGTTGTCGTAAATGATTTAGGCATAGTAAAAGACAGTATCAGTGCATTGGAGGATGTGTTTGAACGTTGTCGCCACGCCGATATGGTGATTTCATCCGGCGGTGTATCGGTCGGGGATGCGGACTTTGTAAGACCAGTACTCGAACGCTTAGGCAAACTGCATGTTTGGAAAATCGCCGTAAAACCAGGAAGGCCACTAACGTTTGGCAAGCTCGATCAACAACAACCGTATTTCGGCTTACCGGGCAATCCAGTTTCGGCTGCGGTTACGGCCTTATTGTTCGTGCAACCTGCAATTCGAAAAATGTTAGGCCAGGCATCGATCGAATTACCTCGCATCCTGGCTACTCTCAATTCGACGCTTAAAAAATTACCTGGGCGAGTTGAATATCAACGTGCTTTACTGGAACAGGACGATTTGGGAAATTGGTCTGTTTCCACTACAGGCTTACAAGACTCACATGTAGTCAGCTCGTTGCACAAAGCGAATTGCTTCATCGAACTGGGATTTGATAGTAAGGGTGCACAAGCTGGTGAAAAAGTGACCGTTATACCGTTTGCACACTTCGCGGACCCAGTGCTGTAGTCGCGTGTGCAAGTGCGTACATTTTAAACACGAACTATATTGCAATTTTGTTGCACCCATTATCGCAGGCGCAGAACGAAAAAAGGGCCGCTGAAAACAGCCGCCCTTTTCTCTTGTGACAATAATATTGGCCAAAGACTGTAGCGAACAAGTCGCCACAGCCCTTGTTGTGCCAATATTATGGCACTCAAGCCAGAAATTACTTCTTCTTAGCTCGCTTCTTACCTGCTTTCTTCTTAGCGCGCTTCTTACCGGCAGCTTTCTTCTTACCGGCTGACTTCTTCTTAGCTCGCTTTTTACCAGCAGCCTTCTTCTTTCCAGCCTTTTTCTTGGCTTTCTTCTTTCCGGCTGACTTTTTCTTAGCGCGCTTTTTACCGGCAGCTTTTTTCTTGCCAGCTTTCTTTTTGGCCTTTTTCTTACCGGCCGATTTCTTCTTGGCGCGCTTCTTTCCTGCGGCTTTTTTCTTAGTCGCGCGCTTTTTGGTTGCGCGTTTCTTAGTTGCTTTTTTCTTTGTGGCTTTTTTCTTAGTAGCCTTCTTCTTGCTTCCAGCCTTTTTACGGGCCGTTGACTTCTTCTTTGAAGACTTCTTCTTAGAAGCTTTCTTTTTGCCAGCTTTGGCAGGTGATGCTTTCACCGGTTTACTGATTCGAGCCATGGATAACTCCTGACGAATGAATGTTAAACAAAAAATCAGGAGCCGATACAGCTAGACTCCTCAGCAGCCAAAACATTTTGGCTACATACTTACATCCAAAATATAGGCCAACGATTAAAAACATTGTCTAACCCATACTTCAGAATTTCGTGATCACTTACTTCCGTGCAAGTAGATCTAATTCAAAATTGAAGTTGTTAAAACCATAGTCATAACGACTTCCTCGGTGCGCATTGTCCACATAGTTCAAACTTATTTCAACTACAAGTTATATTTTTATTAAAATTAATTTAGTCGAAGTTACTGAATTTACAAATTAATTGCATTTCAAATCAATTTGTAGTTAATCGCTAACTTTCATCATTTACCTGTATACATAGCGTTTAACGCTCAATAGTTTATTTGTAAACATGCAAAACAATTCATCTTTACCTTCATTTGTACTTCGGCGGCTTGCAGCATTTCTTTACGATAGTTTTTTGCTAATCGCACTGTTTTTTGTCGTTACAAGCATCGCAATTGCGTTTAATGACGGTCAAGCGTTCGAAAATTCTGCGTTTCTACTCGTGCTTTATGTCGTTAGTTTTTTGTTCTTTAGTTGGTTTTGGCGCAATGGCGGACAAACTTTAGGAATGCAAGCGTGGAAAATAAAAGTTATAAGCGAAACAGATGCACCATTAACGTATAAACAATGCTTAAAACGCTTCTTAGTTGGGTCGTTTTTAATCGGAATTACGCTTGTTTTTGCGCTGTTTAATAAGTCTGGAAATGGCTTACACGATACGTTTTCGAATACTAAAATTGTATTTAAAAACAAAGACTTATAGTTGATTTCTAAGCTTATAAAATAATAAAAATAGCCGTTCTTTTAACAATTTTTGCAACCTTAAAAAGATGTGCGCGCATAAACGCTTATGCGCTGCGTTGAATACCTACAATTGCAATAACAAGAAAGCAAACAAGTGGTAGTGCGGCACTAACCAATGGCGACATTCCATTGGCTAATGCGAGTTGTGTTAACAATTTGTTAACGAGAACATAAACAATACCTAACATGATGCCTATAAATATCTTCTGACCTGCACCACCTGAACGTTGCGAAGAGAACACAAAAGGTAGAGAGAGCATCAACATAACAATTGTTGCTAAAGGGCTCGCAATTTTTGTCCAAAATGCCAACTCAACATTGCGGCTATCGAGTTGATTTTCTTTTAAATACTGTACTTGATCGTACAAATTTCGCGCTGATAGGCTTTCAGTAGAGCCTTTCAGGCTTTTTAAAACATCGACACTGATTAAATTCGGAATTTCTCCGTTTGTACCTAACGTACCCGTTATTTCACTCCAAGTTTGTTCGTTTTTCTGACTTAATTTAACGCTTTCACCTTCAAAATCGGACATTTCAACTTCTTGTAACAGCCAATCATTTGAATTTTTATCATCCGTTTTAATGGCACGCGCGGCGCGTATCGAGCGAACCAGTTCTACACCTTTAAATTCATGGATATTCACTCCGAGCAACGTAAAGTCCGGCATAACCGTTGAAATATTGACATATCGATTGCTTGATTTAATCCATAAACCATTGCGGCCTTTAACAGATAAGCGTTCTTCTAGTGCAGTTAATCGAATCTCTTCTGCAATTTGTTCGGCCTTAGGCATGATCGTTTCGCCTAACAAAGCGATTAACAGCATCAGCGCAACACCTGTAACCAATACAGCTCTTATAATTCTGCCGTTTGAAATGCCGGCCGCTCGCATAACGGTTAATTCACTGTTAGAAGCCAATGCACCAAGACCTAATAAACTGCCCAATAGCACTGCTGGTGCAAATAACAAATAGGCTTTTCCCGGCAGAGTCAAAAAAATGTATTGAAGTGCATTCGTTAGCGTGTAATTTCCTTTACCAACATCGTCTAACTCACTGATAAATCCAAAAATACCAGCAAGCGCAACTAAGGTCAGTAGCACCAGCATACTGGTGGTGAGGATGGAACGACCGATATATCGATCTAAAATGCCGAAGATCATACAGCCAGCTTCCTAGCGTTTCGAAACCAATCCCAACCCACTCGTTTCACTAATAAGTAAATAACCAATAGAAAAACCGCGATGTGCACTGGCCACAAACCCACCCAAGGCGAAATGGTGCCGTTTGCAATCCATTTACGTGCAAGCACGAGAAGATTGGCATACGGGATATAGATAAGTATGGCGATGGCTATTTTGCCGAATCGACCCTCTCGCGGAGAGGTGTAACTTAATGGAACTGCCAACAATGCCAACAACAACGCAGCGAGTGGAATAGAGATACGCCACTGCACTTCTGCTAGGTCTACCAGATCATCGCTGGCGAGTAATTGCTTTAAGGTTTTACTGCGTCGTTGCAAACGCGGCTCACCGAGTTCAGTTTTCGGTCTTAGCACGCCCTGACGTTTAAATTCAGTGATCGTGTAAGCCGCATCGCCGGGTTGACCAATACTGGTTTGCCCATCACTGAATATTAAGAATTCATCGCCGGTTTCATCGTTGACTTGGTAGGAAGCGATTCGAGCCGTATCGACCACGGGTGGTGTTTTTTCGCGCTTGCGATACATGAATACATCGTTGAACTGCGACTTATCAGCGCTCATGCTTTTTACGAATAACACCGTGCTGCCATCACTGGATTCGATAAATTTGCCTGGCGACAACAAACTGATGGCCGATTTTTCCTGAAATTCCTTCTTTATAAGTTGCTCGTAGCGCGCGGCCCAAGGTGAGGCAAAAATAGTTAGTCCAGCAATTAAAAACACACCGAGTAGTCCAACCAACGCAGTCGGGCGTAAAAGATCTAGCCACCCCGATCCGGTGGCCTGCATAACGGTCATTTCGTTATCGCGATAGAAACGACCGTGTGCCAGCAGTATCCCTAAATACAAGCCCAGCGGTATTAAGGTAACTAATAAACTGATGGACTGGACAGCAACTAAGATCAGCAACACATCGGCCGAAATTGCGCCGTCGGTGACTTTGCTTAGCCCTCGCGCAAGCACGTTGCCAATCATGATGACTAAAAGCACGACAGTGACCGCAAGCCAGGTCACCACCATCTCCTTCATCAAATATCGATCGAGTATGCGCACGTGTTGATAAAAGTTAGACGAATCAGAAGAATCTAGCACTTCCTTAACGGTAGCGCTTTAGGTGACTCCAAGAACCATACATATTAAACTGTTCACCGCAGCCTGTACTGGCCTTGAAAAAGAGTGTTACAAATGGATATTAAAGTCGCCGCCTCCGCGCCCGAGAAGCAAACCAACGCCTGTTTGGTAGTAGCTTTGCATTCTGGCAAAAAATTGACCGGAATTTGCGCAAAACTTAACGAGCAAAGCGAGAAAGCAATCAGTCGGGCGATAAAACGCGACGATGTGAAAAGCGATATTGGTCAGTCGCTCATGCTGCATGAACTTAAAAACATCGCCAGTGATCGCGTTCTGCTCGCAGGAGCCGGCGTGGCAAACGATGCCTCTCGCGCCCAATATCGAAAATACTGTGCAACGATTGCGAGCGCAGTTAAAGCCAGCGGCGCAAACCTTGTCATTGTGCATCTCGAAAAATCCGTATTTGTTGAGGGTGAAACGCCTGCCTGGCATGCGCAACATTTAGCTCAGCAACTGATCGAGTCGACCTACGAATTCACCCTGCACTCTAAGAAGAAAAAAAGCGCTGCAAAAATAAAAAAATGCATCATCGTGGTTGGGAAAAGTGATGTGCGCGCCTGCACCAGTGCGGTAAAAACCGGCGTAGCTGTTGCCAACGGTCAAGCCTTGGCGCGCGATCTTGGCAATCTTGCACCGAACATTTGCACACCGGTTTATTTAGCCAAGCAAGCACAAGACTTGGCAAAAGCCACACCGAAGCTCACCACCAAAACTCTCACCGAAGCACAAATGGCCAAGTTGGGTATGGGTGCGTTTTTATCTGTATCTCGTGGTAGCCGGCAAGAAGCACGGCTTATCTGTATGGAATACAAAGGCGGTGATAAAAAGAAAAAGCCCATCGTGTTATTGGGCAAAGGCGTCACGTTTGATACGGGCGGTATCTCCATAAAGTCCTCAGCTGCAATGGATGAAATGAAATTTGATATGTGTGGCGCGGCCAGTGTTTTTGGTGCGATGAAAGCCATTTGCGAACTCTTGCCAAAGTGCAACGTTATCGGCGTTGTTGCCGCCGCTGAAAACATGCCCGATGGCGATGCCTCCCGTCCCGGTGATGTTGTAACGACTATGTCGGGGCAAACTGTTGAAATTTTAAATACCGACGCAGAAGGTCGATTGGTGTTGTGCGATTCGCTCACTTATATAGAGCGATATAAACCGGCAGCCGTGGTGGACATAGCCACACTCACTGGCGCGTGTGTTGTAGCGCTTGGCAAAGTGTCTTCTGCCATTATGAGTAACGATGATGCACTGGCCAACACGCTTTATAACTGCGGACAATCCACAGGTGACTTGGCTTGGCAATTACCGCTTTGGGATGAGTATCAAACACAACTGGATTCTAACTTTGCCGATATGGGCAATATTGGTGGTTCGCCAGCAGGTGCAATCACGGCAGGCTGCTTTTTGTCGCGTTTTGCGAAAAACTACAAATGGGCGCACTTGGACATTGCTGGCGTCGCATGGAAAGGCGGTAGTGAAAAAGGCGCCACCGGTCGTCCTGTACCGTTGCTTATGGATTTCGTTCTTAACAACGCTTAGTGCCATCACCATTAGAGCCTGACTATGACGCGAGTTGATTTCTATGTAATGTCTGATGCTGATGCCGATACGCGAGCGATATTGGTGTGTAAATTGGCCGAAAAAGCCTTTCGGCACGATAAGGCTGTGTTCATCCACTCCGATGATCAAGCACTACTAGAACAGCTCGATGAAAAGCTGTGGCAATTTCGTCCCGACAGTTTCGTCCCGCACCGGCTACTGCGCGAAGATGAGGTTATCAATCAAATTGATTCCGACCCGGTCCAGCTTTCGTGCGGTGAACCGGCCAATGATCGACGCGTGCTGATCAATCTGGCCAACACCGTACCGACCTTCTTTAGCCGTTTTGAACGTGCGTTAGAGGTGGTTAATCAGGCTGAAAATGTGCGCGATGCTGGGCGCGATCGCTACCGATTTTACCAACAAAGGGGTTATCCGCTGCACCACCACAAAATGTAGTTCTATACTCTTCTATATGTAAATCAGACACTAGCGCAACCATTTGCCTAATCTTGTTGAAATTGGGTTGCTGCTGCGCGGTGAGGACACAGATTGGGAGAGCGAATCCATGTCATTAGATAGAGACGACGAAAGCGTACCGGTACTCAATGCCGTGATCGAATCGGGTAATGAGTCGATCATTCAATCCAGCCGCTTGGGCCGAGAAGTGTTGCGCGAATTGGAAATGTTGCAACAATCCAATCCTGTTAAATTTGTCTTGCAAGATCACATCCTCGAACCAGAAGAGGAAGTTGAGGATATCGCTGGTCAGGAAAGCCAATTTGATCTCAAGATTGACGATAAAGAGACATTTAGCGCGGACTCAGGCAACAGCGATGATGAAATTGAGCTTATGATTGACCAAGTCGTTGATCGACACATCGTTGAACTTCGGCGCGACATCCGGCGCTTACTAATGCGCGTAAAACATAACACCTGACATCGTTACATTTTCATGGATAAATCCTACGACCCCAAGTCAATCGAACAACGTTGGTATCAGACCTGGGAGGATAATGGCTATTTCGCACCCAGCGGAAATGGCGACCCCTACTGCATCATGATCCCACCGCCCAATGTTACGGGCACGCTCCACATGGGACACGCATTCCAAGACACCATCATGGACTCGCTCATCCGTTACCATCGGATGCGCGGCTTTAATACCCTGTGGCAACCCGGTTGCGACCACGCAGGCATCGCGACCCAGATGGTCGTAGAGCGCCAACTTGCTCAAGAACAAACTGACCGTCACGCTCTGGGTCGAGAGGCCTTTGTGGATCGGGTGTGGAAATGGAAAGAGCAATCCGGCGGCACCATTACACAACAACTTCGGCGCCTGGGCGCATCCCCTGATTGGGAGCGCGAACGCTTTACCATGGATGAAGGCATGTCTGATGCGGTGCAACACGTGTTCATTCGCCTGTTCGACGACGGCATTATTTATCGCGGTAAGCGACTGGTGAACTGGGATCCGGTCATGCACACATCCCTTTCTGATTTGGAAGTTCTCTCCGAAGAAGAAAACGGATCGCTGTGGCATTTCCAATATCCGCTGACCGATGGTAGCGGGCATGTAACGGTTGCAACCACACGTCCGGAAACCATGTTGGGCGATACTGCAATCGCTGTTCACCCAGACGATGATCGCTTTAAATCCTGGGTTGGTAAAACTGTCACCCTGCCCTTGGTTGGCCGCGAAATTCCAATTGTGGCAGATGATTATGTTGACCCCGAATTTGGATCGGGTTGCGTAAAGATCACCCCTGCACACGACTTCAACGACTACGCACTCGGTCAACGACACAATTTGGATGTGATCAATATTCTTGATGACAACGCCGCGTTGAATGATTCAGTACCTGAAAGCTATCGTGGTCTTGATCGGTACGATGCGCGCAAGAAAATCGTGGCCGACCTCGAAGCACAAGGTTTGGTGCTAAAAATCGACCCGCATAAATTAATGGTGCCCAGAGGTGATCGTTCAGGTGCGGTGGTTGAACCCTATCTTACTGATCAGTGGTATGTCGACTTAACGCGCGATGAACAAGCCGATGGTCGCCCTGGCGGTAAGCAAGTGATTACCGAACCATCAATTAACGCGGTTAAATCCGGCAAAGTTCGCTTCGTGCCCGACATGCACGCGAACACCTACTACCAATGGCTGGAAAACATTCAAGACTGGTGCATCAGTCGTCAAATCTGGTGGGGCCATCGAATTCCTGCGTGGTATGACGATGCTGGCAATATTTATGTGGCCGAGAGCGAATCCGACGTTCGCGCAAAATACTCACTGGCCGACAACGTTGCATTAAAACAAGATGAAGACGTACTCGATACCTGGTTCAGCTCTGCGCTTTGGCCGTTTTCTACATTAGGTTGGCCGGAAAAAACAGAATCGCTGAATACGTTTTATCCAGGTTCGGTGCTAGTTACCGGCCACGACATTATCTTTTTCTGGGTTGCACGCATGATCATGTTCGGCACCTACTTTATGGATGGCGAAGTGCCATTCAAAGATGTGTATATGCACGGATTGGTTCGCGATTCGAACGGGCAAAAAATGTCGAAGTCGAAGGGTAATGTACTCGACCCTCTCGATATCATTGATGGCATTACATTAGAAGAGCTGGTGGCCAAACGCACCTCTAATCTGATGCAAGATTTTATGGCACCAAAAATCGAGAAGCAAACGCGTAAAGATTATCCTGATGGTATTGCTTCATACGGTACTGATGCGCTGCGCTTTACATTTGCATCCTTAGCCTCGAATGGTCGCGACATTAGCTTTGATATGAAGCGTGTTGAAGGTTATAGAAACTTTTGCAACAAGCTGTATAACGCAACACGCTATGTGTTAATGAACACGGAAGGCTTGGACCCAAGCGTAGAACCGAAAAGTTTAAATACCATTGATCGCTGGATTATCAGTAAATTGCAACAAACCGAAAGTACGGTAGCTGAGCATATCGATCAGTACCGTTTTGATTTGGCCTCCACTGCCATGTATGAATTTGTTTGGAACGAGTACTGCGATTGGTATTTGGAATTGGCCAAACCGGTTCTCACAGGCGATGCAAGCGACGAAGAAAAACACGCAACCCGAACAACGCTTGTACGTGTGCTTGAAGCTATTTTGCGATTAACTCACCCGATCATGCCGTTTATTACTGAAGAGTTATGGCAGCAGGTTGCGCCTCTGGCCGGCAAGAGTGGCCCGAGCATTTCCTTGCAAGCCTACCCAGTTAGCGAGCCTGATAAAATCGACGCGGCGGCCCTGGATGACATCGAATGGGTTAAACGCTCAGTGATGGGTATTCGAAAAATTCGTGCTGAGATGAATATCAATCCAGGCAAGAAGCTACCCGTGAAGGTCAGTGATGCGAATGATTCAGATATTCGTCGCTTGCAAGAACACGGCGCCCTGCTTTCATTCGTTGCTCGAGTATCGGACATCACCGTGCTCGGTGATAGTGATGAAAAACCCGATTCTGCGATCGCACTGGTGGATCAAATGCAATTACTTATTCCAATGGCAGGATTGATCGATAAAGAAGCCGAACTAAAACGCCTGAATAAAGAAATTGAACGTTTGACGGGTGAAGTGACTCGGCTCACGGCAAAACTTGGCAATCCCGGCTTCACCGATAAGGCGCCTGCCAAAGTTGTTGAGCTTGAGCAGCAGAAGCTTGATGATGCGAAAAGTGCTTTAGCTCAACTACAAATTCAACTTGAAAAAATCAAAGAGCTTTAGATAGCTATAATCGATGGTCGCGATTCTATTGGAAGAGCGATCTGTGGCTTTACAAAAAAGTAAAATCAAGAACGGGCTAAAACCGATTTTCGAGCAAACAAAGCCGAGGTTACCTCGGCTTTGAATGTTGGAAATTAGCCTTTATGCAAAGCTGGTTTGGTTTTTATGCGTTACCGCCGCCAATGAATTCCCGTCGGTGATAATCGACACGTTACGACGCAATGCTTGATTGAGCTGAACCGTCCGTCTACCTAGTGCACTACCATCAAGCACGACTGGATGATGCTGCATTGGTACACTCACGCTCTCGCCCTCGGCTAATTGCAAGTCACCAGCTTCGATTAAGGCCTGGAAGTCGAACTTACCGCGAGCGGTGTTAATTTCCGCTGGCGTCATATCCGTTATTGTCGCTGGTACCGAACCTGTGTTGGTTAACACCACCTCAAGTTCATTCGCTGTTGGTGAGATGCGAGTGCTTACTTGAATTTCAACAAGCCCCTCATTAACACTGATAGCGTCGCTACCGTTCAGTTTTTGTGAATTTGTTAATTGCGATAGCGCTGCTGGCGAGACCGCAGCAGCGATAGTTCCTGCTCCAATTCCAGCAACGTTCTTAAGGGTTTTGCGTTTAGCCTGATCTACCATGGGTGTTTCCTGTGTTTGAACAAAGTTGTTCCTCAGACTTATAGTGGGGACTGCTCAGGTTTAAATCACGGTTTTTGCCATTTATGTGACAATTAGTCACATGGTGTGGGCGAGCTACTTTAAAAGTGCCAACACGCTGGGTTCGTTAATATCCACCTTATCGTACAGAGATATATCGACTCTGCCCTCAGAAAATCGATGCAAGGCATTGAGAACAATACTTGCGTTATTCTTTGGATACTTTACTGTCGTATAGAGGTAACCATTTGCTGATTTTCCTATGCCGAGCATGTTGCGTTGTAGCAGACCTATTTTCATATCGGCTTGAAAATAGATAACGACTTGATGCCAAGAATATTCGGTTCCGTCGATGGATTCTACGTGAAGTTTTTTTGCTAATATTATTTTCGTGATATCAGACCAATTGTAAGTAGTTTTCGGCAATTGAAAGTCCGCTGAAATCGTTAGGCTAATATGGTTCACCGTAAGAAATGCAGCCACCTCTTGATCCTTATAATTTCTATGGATATAAATCACATTGGTTGATAGCAACAAACCGCAGAAAATCCAAAATCCACCAAATACATAGAGAAATCTTTCCCCGTCAGCGAGGTAGCAAACTAAGGAACCGGCGGCGATAAGCGCAACGGATAACAATCCTTGTTCAAGATAGGCTCTTGGCTTATCAACATAGATTACTAGCTGGTCGTCGTCCAAAGCTAATTTAGCTTTCAACAATCTCTCCTAGATTAAGCTAATTTTTACATTAACCCATTATCGGCTAAATCGATGCATTCGTGGAACCTATAAC
>CALHOU010000027.1 GCA_938035945.1 uncultured Granulosicoccaceae bacterium | reverse complement strand
GTTGAGGGAATGTCGCATGAAGATGCCGCCGTGAAGTGGTTGGCAGACAACGAAGATGTGTGGAAGCCATGGACTGTTTCGGTACTAGGTGCCGGAAACTAAAAAATAGATTTTATCTTGGAAGGATAGAAAAGGCGAACTAAGAGCGTCAACGATCAGGTTGACGCTTTTTTGAATTCGCTTAAATATTCTCTAATCTAGAGCTTAAACATACTTGTTCTTTTATGTAGAACGATCAGATTGTAAAGCGCTAGCAGACTCATCCATCCGAAAGAACAGATTGCGAAACCGTAGAATGAAGAGTAGCAAGAAAAATAAAACGTCCAGTGCGGTCTGAATAATGGGTACTAAGTAGGGATTCATCCCTTCAGCAATTGAGGGCGGCCCAACGGATGTCGTAGTGACAAAATTTCCAACGTGATCCACGATGGAAATCGCTAAATAGATTATTGTGCACGCCCATGTCAGTAATCCACGCCGTTTCACAATCGCCCAAACCAAGGGCAGCGCTAAAACCGCCGCAAACAAATCAAGGTAGGCAGGAAATAGCCACGCCTTTGACTCTGCTCCGGCATTAACATTGTTGATCAATGGAATTGCGATGAATCGGGAAAGTTGTAAAACTATCCAGACAACTAACCCAACTAAAAATAGCTTTTCGTTGGCCGTTAATGGATCCAACTTTTTATTTAACACCGGGATAGTTCCTCTTGTTTTATTTGTGCGATCAGTAAAAAACTTGCGCTGCTTTGCCTGCCGTGAATGTTTGAGTAGCCAGAGACATAGTAATTGAGGGTCTTTTGAATGATAATACGGGGCTAACCGATTTCACTGTTCGGAATATTCGCATTGTGGTTTATCACTCGTTTGCCACTGCATTTTTCGGTCAATTTAACTTTGCTGCAGTTTAACTTTGCTGTTATACAGTGAATTCGCTCTCTTACTTAGTTACGAGGAAGTGTCAGTAAGGCTTTTGTCCACACACTATATTTGCTATGCGTTTACCCGTTATCTTCATATTTATAACCGTGGTTCTCGATTCAATGGGGATCGGGATCATTATGCCGGTTATGCCAGACCTGATTAGGGAGGTCGGAAACTTTGATCTCAGTCAGGCGGCGATATGGAGTGGCACCTTAACAGTTGTTTACGCGATAAATCAGTTTCTGTTCTCACCAACAGTTGGCGGTTTATCTGATGCCCACGGTCGCAGGCCGGTGTTATTGATTGCCTTGTTGGTCATGTCGCTCGACTATTTGGTGATGGCATTCGCGCAGTCTCTGTGGCTATTGTTTGTGGGGCGTTTTATTGGCGGCATTACTGCGGCCACACATTCCACCGCTGGCGCTTATATGGCGGATATCTCCGCAAGCAAGGATAAGGCAAAAAACTTTGGACTTTTGGGCGCTGCGTTTGGTGTGGGTTTTGTACTGGGCCCGATACTGGGCGGATTGCTGGCAGAGTACGGGTCTCGCGCACCATTCTACGCAGCAGCTGCGCTGGCATTCGCCAATTTTTTGTTTGGTTACTTTATCTTGCCTGAGTCGCTCAAGAAGGATACTAGGCGCACGTTTGAATGGCGGCGTGCAAATCCTTTCGGTGCTTTTAAACAAATGAAAGCACTGCCGGGCCTTATGCCCATGTTGTTAGTCTTTCTATTACTTAGCATCGCCTTCTTCGTTTATCCATCGATCTGGGCGTTCTTTGGGCGTGCACAGTTTAACTGGGATGCCCGCATGGTAGGTCTGTCACTTGCTGCTTATGGCTTGGGTATCGTTATCATACAAGGCGCATTAATCAGGCCCATCCTTGCTCGTTTCGGTGAAAAAGTCACAGCCCTATTTGGCATGGGTATGCATCTACTGTCATTCGTGGCCTACCCCTTCATGACTGAAACATGGCATGTCTTTGCCTTCATGCCAATCAGCGTGTTCAGCGCTGTCGCAGTGCCAGCACTCCAGGGCTTGATGAGTAACCACGTTCCTGAAAACGCGCAGGGTGAATTGCAAGGAGCAATGAGTTCACTAACAGCGCTTGCAACCATTATCAGTCCGTTTGTAATGACGCGCGTGTTCAGCTATTTCACGAACAACGACGCACCCTTGTATCTGCCATCAGCTCCCTTTTTGCTGTCAGCCATGTCGGTCATTGTTGCGATGTTTCTGTTCGGCCGATGGAAGCCACGCTAGCCAGATACACTACATTCGTCGCATCAAATCGGAGGAGCCGCACGCTCTGTGATCAGCTGCCCGGCAGTAACTCTCTCTCGATGAATCATGTAAAGCCCAGCACCTATAATTATGGCAATGCCCATCAGGCTCAGCGCGTTAGGGAAATCGTTAAAAACCAAATACCCGAACAAGGTCGCCACCGGTAACTCAAAATACTGCAGCGGAGCTAGCGTGGCCGAAGGCGCTAACGAGAGTGCATAGGTCATCATCATGTGGCTCACTGTGGCGAAGAATCCCGCGCCAAAGAGCCACAGCCAGGCGATTCCTTTTGGCCAAACTGGATCAAATAAATCAGAGCCAGAGCCTTGGGCCAGAAGCAGCACAGGAATGCAAAACAAGCTGGCGATAAGGCCGGTATGAAATTGTAGAGCTACAGGATGCATCTGACGTGACAGCCCTCGCGTTACAAGAATATAGAAAGCGAAAGCGACTGCCGTACCAAGCGGGATAAGGGCCACAGCGCCAAAAGCGGCGAAGCTGGGTTGGATAACGAATAAGACGCCGACAAACCCAACAAGGCATGCCCCAACACGCCGTGGGCCGACATCTTCGCCCAGATAGAATTTTCCGAACAACAACACGATAAAAGGTGCCACGAACACAATCGCCAGTGCGTCGGCCAATGGCATTACGCGGATCGCGGTGACAAAACAAAAGGTTGCAAAAAGCAGAATTAACGCGCGGAAAATCAAGGGCACCCATTGCTTACGCGGCACGTGTAAGGATACCTGCATGAACATAATAAACGGCGCCATTAACACGCACTGCACAATAAAGCGTGCCGCTGTTATCTGCCCAACTGGCACGCTGGAGGATGCCAGCTTTGCCGCCACATCCAGCAGCGGAGCAGTTAAGCAAAAACCCAGCATGAGCGCGACACCGGTAAGAATTTTATCCGTGGACGGGGTCGAAGAGACAGTGTTTGTCATAGCATGAGCTCGCGTTTATTCCGGAACAAGCTCCATGGAGAATTGGTCCCTCAAGGGTCGACAACGTCTCACCCTAATTTTACGCCTTCGGCGCAGGCTTGATCTTATCAGAACTCCCCTAGCCGCTCACAAGCGAGGCAGGGGCAAGGCAAATTTTATCTTCAAATTTCTGACATACAGGTGATCGTCTGAGCACGGACCTGTATCCTAATGACTAGCAACAAGGCAAAGCTTAATGTTCGCCATTGGCATGAAACAACTGGAATTTTAAACATGAAAATCGGATTTATTGGATTAGGAACGATGGGGTCCGCAGCCTCTCTTAACATCCTTCGCGGTGGGCATGAACTCGTGGTCTGCGATCTCGACAAATCCAAAGCGGAAGAACATCTTGAGCTGGGAGCAACGTGGGCAGACACACCTGCTGATGCTACGCGTGGTGCGGACATTGTTTTTACGATGGTCTTCGGGCCAGAGCAAATTGATCATGTTGTAAGAGGGCCAAACGGAATTCTCGAAACAATCCGTGAGAGTCAAATCTGGATTGATATGACAACCAACTCTCCTGAACTCAGCGAAGCACTAATTAGCGCTGTCACCACTAAGGGCGCAATGGCCATCGATGCCCCCGTTACCGGTGCCGTTGATGGTGCGCGTAATGCCAACATGACGCAGTTTGCCGGTGGCGATGAGGCCACAGTCGAAAAAGCACGTCCCGTCATGGAGCTAATGGGACCGGTTCGCTACATGGGTTCAAATGGTTGTGGAACCATTACAAAATTAGCCAGCAATCAGCTTTGGGCAATTCATGCAACAGCCATGGGCGAAGCACTCGTCATGGGTGTGAAATCGGGTGTCGACCTATCTCGACTATGGCCCGCGCTAAGCCTTGGCGCGTCAGAGAGTTGGTGTTTGCACCATGATGCGCCATCGGTTTTTGCCGGCCACTACGATCCATCGTTTTCACTTGATCTATGCCAAAAAGACTTGAACTTGATTGTTAAGGCTTGCGACTCTGCTCAAACGCCCTCACCGGTTACTCGCTTGGTGCAGCAACAGTTCGAAAAAGCCCGCAACACATACGGTGGTGATAAAGGTGAACTTCACGTAGTGAAACTAGAAGAAGATGGTGCGGGAGTCTCACTGCAGATGGAAGGCGATTGGGTTCCGCACTGGGAAAAGTAGAATGTTACTCAAGGATAGCCTTCAAACTGATCAAGCTCATCACTAATAACATCCCAAGGCGCTTTGGATTCAACAAAAATGTGTTTGGTAACTTCTATGCCATCCTCATCATCAAGAAGACCTGCTGGAACCCAGAACATCACGTCCTGATAACGATTCGGGACGGTACAACCGCAGTTGCCGCAGAAGTCGTGCCGAAATCCCTTACCGTTTTTCTGATACGTTTTAACGCCTTCATTGTTACTGAACCAACTGAAGTGTTCAGCTGAGAGCGTAAAGGCCGTATTAAACTTAGACCCTGTCACCTTCCTGCAAATAGAACAATGGCAGTGGTAAGCATCAACCTTGTCGACTTTAATTTCAAACTGAACTTGACCGCAAAAACACGAACCTTTCATCTATTTCCTCTCGTTGTTTATCAAGGCCTCTGATGCAAAAACCATTTATCGATTACCATAAAAGCCAAGCTTGTTGTGCGATAGTTACCACAGGCAAGGCTAAGGTGTGTAAGGCATCAGACCGATTAACCTTGGTGGCATAGCTTATTGCAGCTCGATCTCCACTGACCCAATAAAGTTATCTTGCTGCGTTGAATCAAGAATAATCTGAACGCTGCCAGACGATTCGAGGGTGAATGTTCTGGAATCGAAAACAGTCAAGCTTAGCGCGCCATCAGGAGGCTGAATTTTGGGTGCGCTTGATAACCCTGAAACCGTATTTCTTGCCTTAACAACCACGGTGTACGATTCACCAGCGACGGCGTCGAACGTCGCAATAGCTCGCTGACCCAATGTCGACAGCGCCAATGTAAACGTATCACCTCGATTCACACTTATCTCGGTGTCGTCGGCAATTGATACAATGCTTATGGGAACTGTGCCGGTAAAATCATCAGCTTGCAGCGTTAACGTATAGTCTCCACCCTGTGCAGCAACAAACTGCGTATCTGCCTCAAACGCACTGGTTGTTACCACGTCGTTGTTCAATGGGTCGGTTACGGTCAATGTGCCTGAATCAACACCGCCAACTCGATCGACATATATGCGCTCACCTTCCAACACAGTAAATTGGGCACTTGCTGATTGGCCCGGCGTGTCGATGCTAAAAGAGAATTCCCGGTTCAAACCCGCTTCGATGATGGGCGAGTCACCAACGTTAAGCACAGTAAACGCGTACTCGGCACCAGCGCCGGGTAGTATCCGAATTCGATACGGTGTAGTCGAATCAGTCGTTATCAAACCCAGGTCGTTACATACCGATCTACGTTTTATCACTGTGTTCGATGCATCCAACACTTGCCATTCTCGGGCGCAGTTTTCGGTTTGATTAGATTCGATAAATACCTTTCTACTTTCTGTAACGGGTAGCGTTGCACGTAATTGCTCAGTGGCAGCCAGCGTACCGTCTAAAACTGTTTCCAACGCAATTTGGCCAAGCTCGGTTGTGGCAGACTCTATCAAACGAAAAGCATAATCGCCTGTATCGCCACCTTGACTAAAAACGGCAAAGCTAACTTGCCCTTGAGGTAGTACAAGCGGCGCATCACATGCCGCCGCATATGCTGATGCCACACCTTCTTCACGTTCTACCAACAGACTAAATGGTTGTGCCGAAGAACATGGCGAATCCCACTGAATCATTCGCTGATTGACACCAGCCAAAAATGTTGTGTAGCGATCAATCTCATTTATATTGCTCAGTTGACCCGCTGCGGGTACAGGTTGTAACGGAGCAACTATGGCGTCATTGGTCAGTGTAATTTCTTCTGACAAATCAGTGGACAAAGAAGCTGATGAGACAATACCCGTGGCCCGACCATTGAGCTGCGCAGCATTTTGCAAGAGCTCCTCATCGCCATCGAATAAGAGATCATAAATACAACCGTGTAACAAGAAACCCTGCGGCACACCCGCATTGATACATCGCTCAGCTAATTCTTCTCGCAATTCAAGCGTGGAGGTAGAAACAGACGGTATTAAACTGGTTGAAATAGCACCATCAACAGCAGGATCAAATTCACTGTTAAACAAAGATGCACTTCCCTGACGCAACCAGCTATTCAGATACTCCCCATACAACACAGTGTTGTCATTAATATCAATCAGGCTACCCGCTGCAGTTTGGAAATCATTATTTGGAATACCATCAAAGTTACCCAACAAACCCGAGACTTGCCCACGCATTGACTCATCCAATATCAACTCAAAAACGTTGCCGCTACTACTGACCAACAAATCAATTTTTCCAACAATCCTTAGGTAGGTATGCTTTCTAAAACGCTGTACGAACGAGCCTCTATCATCCAGATCAATCCAGCCGCCAATGCTGATAGGCAAATCAACACCATTTACCGTCAACACGTCGTCTATGCCATCTGCAGAAAATTTAAGTGCTGGGTCGATAGGGTCATTGATAACAACAGTCACCTCGTCTGTCCGGACCGCGAATGCCTTAATTCTTGAAGGGATAGCATTTGGGCTTAGACGAAATTGCCGCGCCTGCACAGTTAAGCCACCACCTTCTATATACACATAATCGCCTGCTCCTTGGAAATCATAGCCAACGCCATCGTGCGTCACTAAATGCGGGTCGCCCCAGCCGAATGACGGCGCACGAGGTGGTGCGGATTGTATGGGTGAAGAATCGTATGGGGTATTGTCTCTTGGCGGAGGGTTGATCGCCGGTATGATGCAATCACGCATGGCATCACTGGGAGTGGGGCTAATGCCATTTTGTACGCCACCCGCAGCACCAAGTATTTGGCTAAAACCACCCAAAGCTTGATTGAGCAATTCACCACCAACCGCACGACCAACAATGCTTCTAGGATTACAATTTATACCCGCGTTTGCTGTCGTTGGTATCGCAACACCCATTGCGGATACTAACAGCAGCAAAACGCCACATCGATAGCGCGCACATTCAATTGCGTTGATCATTGCGCAATCTCCCTGATTGTTTGCGTATACGATCGAGTATCCACAACACTTTGCCGTATGCCATTGATGTATAGCTCATCTTCAAAGCGAATCGATAACGTAATATCTGCCGACTGCATCAGCAATGACGGTAGTGTATAGATCGCATCCATCGTTCCAATGACTTTGTATCGCTGCTCACTATCAGTACCAACATCAATTACTTTAGTAACTGAAACAGCGCTATCACTAATGGCATTGATTGTCGTCACCGACGTTGAATTGAGTAGATCAAAGCTATTTCGCTCGGTCCATGACGCTCCATTACCGACTTCGAACTGAGGTACGGAGAGATTAAACGCTGGAAAACTAAACGCATCTAGGGTTAATACATCATAAATATCGCGTTGCGGCTCAAACCGCTTTTTTTGCCCTTGTAGATTCAGGCTATCTTTGATATTGAACAATGGTATGTCGGTCAGTTCTAGATCTTCGGGTAGCAGGGAGAGTAGTTCAGGAATTGCATTCAGCCTAAACTCTTCATCATTTTTAGTTAGCGAAATGGCTACCGAGACAGCACTTTGTACGTTTCGCGATTGTGACTCGCCAGCGGCAACAACTGTTTGTTCACTAACCGTATTTACGCTGAGATTAACCGATGCGGGTGCCGACAGCGATAAAAGTACTCTCGGTTCGGACCCAACACTATCGCTCTCATCAGGTTGATTTTCAGAGACCGTATCGCTTGAACCACCACAGGCAACAAGTGAAAGCGCGACAATAATTACCAACAGAAAAGTTGAAATAGATCCATCCACCCTCGCACTATCGCATTTCGCCATGGGGTTTCCTCTTAACAAAGTACCAGTCCAAAGTCGGGCATCACTTACATAAACCTTACTGCAATGCACCACTCATTACCATACGACTTTTTGCTCATTCCAAAATGCTAATCTAATGGAGATAATCTTTCCCACAATCTGCTGGCTAGGGAGCGTACCTTGAAAAATTCACTGATAATAAACACGGCACTGATCATTACCCTCGTGGGTTGTGGAGGAAGCACCGGTGGCACTAACAACAATAGCAGCGCAGGTAACGGTACTGACTCTGTAAACATCGAAGCTGTTACAGGGCTCACGGGCAACTACCGATATTTAGGCTTTGTTGAACTTATCCAGGATGATCTGGAAGATCGCGTTAACCGCGACACCAATTTTCTCGAACTCACCGAAGCGCAAGGGCCGAGCGTTTTTCGCAACAGCGTCCCGCAGTCGGTTGATACGTGCAAATTGCTAATCTCAAACGCCATACCCACAGATGTAGGTGTTATCGGGTTTCCCGACGCGCCATTTAATTTAGTGTCTGCTGGCGATACCATTACCCTTAACAGTGATGCAGGTACTTATGCAAATGTGGTTATCGCAGACGATCGCTTTGACATTGCCCCTTACCCCGCACCCGAAAATTTAACGCTAGACATACCCGGTGCGCAGTTTCCATCTTTTAGCAACGTCACTATTCCCCCGGTTGCCGCTGTGGCGAATTTTCAACCGAGACGCAATCAATCACTACGGCCCGGCGGCCTTATTAGCTGGACGCCGACAGGTATAGAAAACCACACCATAAACCTAGCTGCCGTTGATTTCACCGCTTCTGGAGACTATGTCGAATTACGATGCCATGTTGCGGACGATGGCGGTTTTTCGTTACCGGA
>CALHOU010000026.1 GCA_938035945.1 uncultured Granulosicoccaceae bacterium | reverse complement strand
GGTGACGCCCCAACGATTGGCATAAGCGCGGACCGAGCCTGCGAGCATGATGCCTGGTCGGTCGTTGTTGCCAAACGCTATAGAACGTTCGGTTGCACCAGCGCAAACAATGGAACGCTTCGCATAGATACGCCAAAGCACTTGGCGGGGCATACCATCACTCGATAGAAGATGATCTGTCTTTCGTTCTAAGGCACCGTAGATACCGTGATCAAATGCACCATAGACGGTGGTGCGAGTCATGATACGTACGTTGTCCATCTGTTGTAGTTTGCTAATGGTTTGTGCTGCCCAATCAGAGCCGCTCATACCATCAATTGAATAGGTCTCTGCGTGCAACCGACCACCGGGGCGGAAATCTTCATCGGCAAGGATGACCCGCGCGCCTGATTCACCCGCCAATAGTGCTGCTGATAAACCAGTTGGCCCTGCACCAATAATTAAAACATCGGCGTGTAAGAAGCCTTTGTCGTAAATATCGGGATCTGGTAGACCCGAGAGTGACCCTAAACCTGCTGATGCACGAATGATCGGCTCATACAGTTTCTCCCAAAAGGCTTTTGGCCACATAAAGGTTTTGTAGTAAAAGCCTGCAGATAGAAAGGGTGATAGCAAGTCATTCACACCCATAAAATCAAAACCCAGTGGGCCACGGTGGTTTTGACTTTTGGCTTTAAGGCCATCAAACAGCTCAGTAACGGTTGCGCGGGTATTGGGTTCTTGATGGGCACCACGGCGTAGTTCCACAAGTGCATTGGGTTCTTCAGAGCCGGCAGAGAACACACCGCGTGGCCGATGGTATTTAAACGATCGACCCACTAAGCGCACACCATTAGCCAGTAGCGCTGAGGCTAGAGTGTCTCCCGGGTGTCCAATGTACTGTTGATCGTTAAAGGCAAATTTGATTTCGCTATTGGTATCAACCAAACCTTTGCTGATTCTGTTGGATTGACTCATCGGTCACGCCCCTGAGCACGGGCAACATCGCGTGCTAATTCAACTTTACTGATTTCGTGCGTCAAGGTATTACGGGTCACGACTAACCAAGAACGATCGCCTTGCTCGTGATACCAAAGCTCGCGCATTTCGCCAGCAATGTTGTCGCGCAAATACAGGTATTCGTAAAAATCTTGCGCTGCGTTGTCGGCATCATAATCGGGGCGGTTAATTAATGAGGCATCACCAAGATAAACAAACTCAGCTGCATCGCGAGGCCCAAGCAGGGGATGATCAATTATCATATTTAAAGTCTCCTGTAGATGCTTCGCTTAGTGCAAGTTGGGCTGAGCGCCCATACCTTTTTCATCAACCATATTGCCGGTGATAAAACGATCAAGGCGCAGTTCGGTCGCGGTCTCATGGGGTTCACCGGTTGCCAGTAAGTGCGCATAGCACCATCCACTAGCGGGTGTGGCTTTAAAACCGCCGTAGCACCATCCGCCATTAAAAAACAAACCATTAATGTCGGTTTTACAAATAAACGGTGTGCCATCCATAGACATATCCATAACACCACCCCACATGCGTAACAGGCGTGAACGACCGATGTTTGGCATGAGCGCCATACCAACTTCACAAACATCTTCAAGTGTGGGTAAGTTGCCGCGCTGGGCATAGGTGTTGTAGCCATCGATGTCGCCCCCGAAAACTAATCCACCTTTATCGGATTGGCTAATATAGAAATGACCTGCGCCAAAAGTAACCACACCGGGTAACGTTGGCTTAAGACCTTCGGTGACGAACGCTTGTAGTACGTGACTCTCGATTGGTAATCGCATACCGGCTAATGACATAACGCGACTCGAAGAACCTGCAACGCACACAGCCACTTTTTTCGCACCTATTTTGCCGCGTGTGGTTTCAACGCCGGTGCACACGCCATTCTCAATCTGCATACCGATAACTTCGCAGTTTTGAATGATGTCAACGCCGCGTTCATCTGCACCACGCGCATAACCCCAGGCCACAGCATCGTGGCGAACCGTTCCACCGCGTTTTTGCCATAAACCACCTTTGATAGGGAATCGCGCGTTGTCGAAATCCATATCCGGGCAAAGCTTGCGAACACCGTCTTCATCAAGTAGCACAGCATCGGCACCGGCCATTAACATTGCATTGCCTCGTCGCGCGTAAGCATCGCGCTGCGGATCGCTGTGGGCCAAATTCAAAATACCGCGTTGAGAGATCATAGCGTTGTAATTGAAGTCCTGTTCAAGACCCTCCCATAACTTCATTGATAATTCATAAAACGGCTCGTTGCCAGGCAACATGTAATTTGATCGGATGATGGTGGTGTTGCGACCGATATTGCCTGAGCCCAACCAGCCTTTTTCCAATACCGCAACATTGGTAATGCCATGCTCTTTGGCTAAGTAATAGGCTGTGGCCAACCCGTGTCCACCCGCCCCGACAATGATGACGTCGTAGTCCGACTTTGGCTCTGGCTCACGCCAAGCGGGAGTCCAACCTTTGTTGCCAGTGAGGCCTTGCTTGAGAATTTGCAGTGCAGAGTAGCGCATGATTTTTCCTGCGATGGGGTACGCGCATGATGACTTTTTCCAACAGGTGAAACTTGTCAGAAATGGGCGTATTATTGTGGATTATGGACATGGTCAAAAATAGTACGAAACCGTTTCAAGTCGGCTTTATGTTGCTCGATGGTTTCGCGTTGATGTCTTATTCCTCCGCCGAAGAGCCGCTCAGGGCTGCCAATTTGCTAAATCCTAGCGCCTATGACGTATCACACCTGTGTGTTGGCTCTGATGGCGCGCGCAGCTCCAGTGGTGCTTTCGTGCCCGCTACACCGTTCACGGAGACTGCACGAGCCTTCGATCTGATTCTTGTGGTAGCCGGTGGCGATCCTTTTGGTTTTGTGCACCCAGAGCTGCTGAAGTGGCTTCGCTACCAGGCATCACAAGGCGTGCTCATTGGAGGAGTTTCTGGTGGCCCAGTGATTTTAAGCATGGCGGATTTAATGTCTGGGTATCGTATGACCTTGCATTGGGAGCATGCGCAGGCCTTATCGGAAGTGTCGCCACAATTGCTCATTGAGCGCAGCTTATATGTCATTGATCGTAATCGATTAACGTGTGCAGGTGGCACCGCTGCATTGGACATGATGCATGCGCTGATCACGCAACACCATGGCGCTGATTTTGCGCGTAAGGTCAGCGATTGGTTTTTACACACCACAGTTAGATTGTCGAATGCACCGCAACGTTCAGGCCTTGCAGAACGTTATCGCACGCATAATCAATCGATTTTAGCGGTTATTGAAACGATGGAGAATCATGTGGCTGAACCCTTGGCGCTAAATCAGCTCGCAGCCGTTGTTGGCTTGAGTGCACGTCAGCTCAATCGTTTGTTTAAACAGAAGCTGGGTGTAAGCACCATTGCGTTTTATCGTCATTTACGCTTAGATAAAGCAGAGAATCTGTTATTGCAATCTCAGCTTTCGGTTACCGATATTGCTTTGGCTGCAGGTTTTGTTAGCACAGCACATTTCTCATCGACATTTAAATCGCGCTACGGCGTTGCGCCTTCGGTGCTACGATCACAAACAAACATGGCAATGGCTCCAACTTATGAAACTACTGATCTTGCAACATGAAAGAGTGGAACATGCCGGCTCGTTTCGTGATTATTTAACTGAAGATGGGCACACGTGGGATACCGTGCATTTGAATGAAGGCGAATCTTTGCCGTCGCTCGATGGTTACGATGGCCTGTGGGTGTTGGGTGGGCCGATGGATGTTTGGCAAGAGGATAAGCATCCTTGGCTAGTGGATGAGAAGAAGTTTATTCAACAAGCCGTTGAAGAGCGCGGTATGCCATATTTGGGTTTATGTTTGGGTCATCAGCTATTAGCTGAAGCCTTGGGTGGAACGGTTGGACCAAGCGATACGCCCGAAATTGGCGTATTGGATGTTCAATTAACCGAAGTCGGTGCGTCAGGCGTATTACTCGATGGCGTGCCTGAGAAATTCCCATGTTTGCAATGGCACAGTGCGGAAATTAAAACCATGCCTGCTGGCGCTGCGTGTTTGGCTACATCACCTGCATGTGCTGTTCAAGCAATGGGTTGGGGCCCGCGCGCGTACTCATTGCAATTTCATTTAGAAATTGAATCAGACACAGTCACAAACTGGAAAGAGATTCCGGCTTATAAAACGGCGTTGATCGAGGCATTGGGAGACAATGGCGCGGCACAACTTGATAACGACTGTGCAGCGCATATGTCTTTATTTGGCGATTTATCTGAGCGGGTCTATATCAATTGGTTACAGACCAGCGCTCAAACCTGATTCTATTCACTTGACTAGTCAAGCACTTGATAGTGCGACTCAACCGTATTCTTGTTATTGATCAGTAGAATGTCCTGCGGGCAACAAGACATAACGGCAACACAATCTATTACGGCTCGCCAAACAACATAGTCACCGGCTTTTGATAATGGTGGGTCGAACGATAAAGTGCCATCGGGTTGCCATGGGATGTTCATGAATAAATTCAGTGAACCGGGTGTGAACGGCACTGAATGACCAAGCGCTGCCAAAGCGGCATGCATGTTGTCCTTGCAGTTGTCGTGGTATTCATTGCAACCCAGTAGGCCGTAGCGTTCGTTGTCGCACGGTGCCATGACTGAATCATGCCGACCTGGTGAAGTATCTTCTTCCAATGTCATGATCGGGCGGCGGCGATTTGAGTACAGGTGATCACCAACTTCAGGACACATCTTTAACCAAGTCGCGCGGCATTGTTCCATACCGCTAAATTCAGTCAGATGACCGGCAACAAACGCCCAGAAATCCAC
Source organism: uncultured Granulosicoccaceae bacterium (assembly GCA_938035945.1). Classification (GTDB taxonomy): domain Bacteria; phylum Pseudomonadota; class Gammaproteobacteria; order Granulosicoccales; family Granulosicoccaceae; genus Granulosicoccus. Next base: position 37,744 of record CALHOU010000026.1, on the reverse strand, counting down.
AACCTGATGACCGTGAGTATTGATTATCTTAATGGCTTGGCCTGCCTTTAACGCAACGGCTTTGCCACGACGGGCGGGTATGGTTTGCATTTCGGTCATTCTCTGGTGTTCCTTGGTATAAATACAGTTGTCTGGGTTAGCTGCCGGTTGTTAGGCGCTTTATCTAAAGACCATGCGTGCGTGAGTACGAGTTAATTGCAGCAGGCTTCCACTCTTTAAGTGCATCGGACGTTGTTTTGAAAATTTCGACAAACAATGGATAACATGGTGTTGAATCGTCTGAGTGGCTACTACCACAGTTGCCGCCCGGGCAGGCTGATAAGCCACCGAGTAAATCCATCTCAGCAAAAAATTCTATAAAGTCTCCAGGTCGAACCGGACTGGCTTTCATAAAATACTGATGTGTATCTAGAGTGAAACCTGTGCACATAAAAACATTCATCACGTCGTGAACGTAAGCTTCTATTTCATGTGTAGGTTTACCCGTATGCTTTGCCAGTGCACGCGTTAAATTTGAATGGCAGCAATTGTGATAGTCATTGTTTTTTAATAGTCTGTTGGTGTACGGGTCGCAGCGGGTGCCAATAACATCGTGAACAGAACCACCGTCTTGGTCCCAGCCATACCATTGCAAAGTATCGTGCGTGATAGTGGCCATTGCGCGCATGCCTGGTAGATTACTCCACAGCCTGTCACCGGTGCTCAAATGTGAGGCGTGAAGCTGTCGGGTTTTACCACTATAAAAGTGTTCACTCAAATCCTCAGGATTCCATAAGTTTAAATCCCCAACCTGCGAGCCTTCAACGCTGGATATTCTGAAGAAATGACCAGCCGGTACAACAAAAGTTTCGGCGTCACGTGGTTGCACCAAAACCTCATCAATTTTTTCAAGTTCTTGTCTAGCCTGTGCATACTGCTCTTTGGGGTAAGGTGGCAAGCCGTCTACGCTATAACAAACCAGTGGTTTGCTAGCACGACGCTCGTTTGCATCTGCAGGCTCAATGCTTGTATCTGTGCTGGTCACCGGCGTGCTTTCCCATTGATTCAAAAGCGTATAATAGCGGTTTTGGTGTGACGACGGAAACGCTTATATGTCCTTGTGGGGTTTTAGCTCGATAGATATAGTCGCCTTGGGGCTGTTCGTGTTCGCGTGGGTCTGTCATTTTTGGATTATCAACCGCTCACCACTCAAAACGCGCACCATTTCTCATCATATGCACAAAATGCGTGTGCAGTGGATGCGCACTTTGCTGCACCGTGACCCAAGAATGTTTGATGCGCTAATTCAAAACCAATTCCAACAAGGTGTCTTGTTTTTTGCGTCCACATCTATTTTGATCGTCGGTGCCTTGTTAGCCGGTTTAGGTGCTACTGACGCGGCAGTCGACATGCTGACTGACTTGCCATTCTCAACCACCACCACGCGCACGGTTTGGGAAATTAAAGTGCTGTTGATAACGTTTATTTTTGTTTTTTCATTTTTTAAGTTCGCGTGGAGTCATCGACAATTTAATTACATCATGATTGTTGCCGGTGCGGCCCCTGAGCCTGGTGTGCAATCTGATGAAACGGTAGAGGTCTATGCACAAAAGATGGCGGCCATGCATTCGTTGGCGGCTCTGCATTTTACCACTGGCTTAAACGCGTATTTCTTTGCCCTGGCTGTGTTCGCGTGGTTTCTAAATGCATGGGTATTTATTTTAGCGACTATTTGGGTTAGCGTTGTTTTGTACAGGCGGGCGTTTGCGTCTAAATTTATGCAAATACTCAGTGAACCGTTTGGTTGGTTTGATAAAGAATAAACCTGTTTTAAGTATTGGGGAGAGTTTGAGTGCGTGAATTGATTGCCATACTGCGAGGGGTCAAACCTGATGAAGTTGAACGCTATGCAGACGTTATTTTTGCCGCTGGAATCACGAAAATTGAGGTTCCGTTTAATTCACCTGAACCGCTAAAAAGCATTGAACGATTAGCAAAATGTTTTGGTGATGAAGCGCTGGTTGGGGCAGGCACGGTTTTAAATGTCCAACACGTGAAACAAACAGCTAACGCAGGTGGGCAAATGATTGTATCGCCAAACTGCAATGCCGATGTTATTCAAACCACTAAACAATACAACATGTTGTCTTATCCTGGTGTATTCACGGCCACAGAGTGTATCGCTGCAATTGATGCTGGTGCTGATGGTTTGAAACTATTTCCCGCATCCGTATTAGGGATTGAAGGGCTTAAAGCACTTCAGGCTGTGTTGCCAGTTAACTTTCCAACCTATGGCGTATCGGGTATTGGGCCTAAAGATTTTGCTGATTGGCTCAGCGCAGGGATGACAGGATTTGGTATTGGTTCTTTTCTATATCAGCCCGGTGCAAGTGTTGCGCTGGTACAAGAACGTGCACAACAGCTTGTTGCTGCATACGATGCACATACGGCAGAATCTTAGATGGGTTTTCTCTCTAATTCAACAAACGCCTGAAACTGCCAGTTTCTTATTGCTAACACCATGGTGGTGCCTTTTCGATCTTCAGGCTGTAATTTACGTTCTTCGCGATTTGTATCATCAAACGCCTGGCCGATAACTTTTAGTCGGTCCACCAATTGTTTTCTCGCTGCCATAGAAATATCGCCGTTTTTTACTAAGCGTAAACAACCTTCTTCATCAAAACTGTTATCGAAAAACGCGCCTTGTACTTCAGTGCGAAAAAAATGTTCTATGGGGCCGTTCGGTTGCCATGCAAAGTTAGGGGCGATTAAGGCTTTGATTCTGTTGCCGGGCAGCAACTCAATGAGATTCATTTTATCCAACTTAACTAATTGCTGAATGCAATCAGTGTCACTGAGCTGGTAGCGCGTGATGATGTCTTCAAATGTCCAGTGGTTAACAACGCAATAGGCCACTAACAACAATCGCTCATCGCCAATAAGGATGGCTTCTTGTTCAACAGTGAGTAATTCTATTTTGTTCTCTTGTTCTTCGCTGATTAATACCAAGTCGCTAATATCGAGTTTTAGTATTTCGCAAATAGCATCCATACGCTTTAAAGACATGTTGTCCGCGGCAAACATTTGTTTTATTGCCGACTCCGTTAAACCTAATTCGCCAGCAAGTTTTTTGTAGGTTATGCCTTGCAGCTTTAGCTGCTGCTTAAGCACAGCGAGAAGTCGAACTGATCTAGCCATAGCACTGGGCTCTAAAAATGTGTACTTATTGCTAAATTATTGTGCACGATATCTGCCAAAGTTGAAAATAGTAGCCGTTTCGAACCAGAACGTGCGTGTAAGCTGATTATTCGATCGGTTGGCGAATGAGTGACTGGAGTATGTTTGCGTGCTGATCATGGCTCAGGGGCGCGCTTAATAGCCATTCTTGGAGTAATTCCGGGTGCTGCTGATCGACTTCAGTGGCCGTGGTGACTAGCACCTCGTCTTGGTCTGGCCCGGTGTAGTCGATGGCCATTTGCAGTGCCGTCTCAGGTGCATCGTCGATATTGGCGAGCAATATGCCTTTGTCAGCGCTTTGTTGCACGCTTGGATTAAACAAGTTGTTCGACCATGCTTGAGCTTCGTGTGGGTCTTGTTGGAACAACCGGAAAGAGATAGATGAAGCCATGTCTATTTTTACTTTTTCACTTTGTTCGGGAAAAATCTGTAGTGCAGTCGGCAGGTCCTGATAGGCCAATGTTTCAGACACGCTTGTCATATATATTTCGGCTTGCGTCGGTGTTCGCTCTGTGTTCAGCCAGTTAAACGCTTCTTGGGGGTTGATGTTTACCCATTGTTGAAAAGCGATTGGGCGTAGAAATTCTTGTTCACGTGCACTGAGCGTTTCTACCCAGTTAATGGCGTTATAAGGATTTAACAGCGTTAGGTGCGCTGTTATAGATGGGCCTGCTTGTAGAATAAGTTGCTCTCTAAAGACCTCGTCGGTGATTGCGTTTAAGTGAGTAATCACTTGTTCTGGATCGCTGTTAGCCCAGTGATAAACTACCCGATCAAGCGCGTGCATGCGTTCTTCCTGTACTTGAAGATCAGACGCCCAATAGAACGCATGCTCAGGTTCGTCTGCAACCAAGTGTTGAGCGTAGGCGGCGAGCAGTTGAACCTTTATTTCTGAGGTGGGCAAATTAGAAATAGCGAACAGAGCTTGATTGGGATCTTTGTCCAACCAGCTTTGCACGATGGCATTGCGGAAGCGATCTAGCGTGCCTGTTATATCGTTCTCTTCTAACCACCACCAAACAGCCGCTGGGTCTTTGGTTAACCATTGTGCGATGATGATGGCAATAGCCGTATCAATTTCACTTTTTTTATTAGACAGAAATTCATTATTGGACAGAGATTCATTATTAGACAGTGCATCACGCTGGAAAAGAATAGAATTAAGCGCTGCCGCGTAATCGTGCTCGGGTGAGAGTAGTTCTAAGCCAATGCCGGAGCGAACGAATAATGTGCGCAGCTCAACATCGGTTGAAGAGTCGTTTGTTTGTGTAAGCTCTGGTGCGAGTCTTTGGCTTGCAGATGGATGCAACTTGAAGTCTATAATCGTTGCGCTGTCAATTAGTTGACCCGGGCTTTGTCCACTTAGTTTGGATTGATCAGTGCGATAACTGTTGCTTAAGTCATTGTTCTTGACGGATGGCGGACTCATCACAACGGTAGCCGCCACACCCAGAAGTATAACTGCTGTCAAACATGAAAATGTGAGTCGCCTGCGCATGTATACAATTTAGCACGAGAGCCGATTGTGAATGCGTTGTCATGAGCAATAGTTCGTGACGATATGTGAAGCTAATGAAGAGTGGGGTGCACAGGTGGGCACAAAGTGGGGCACAAATAGCGACCCACTTCGCACGGACATAATTTAGGTTGTTGATTTACTCGTTTTCTTCTTTTTTGCTGGTTTCTTTTTAGCAGGTTTATCCGAGCTGGATTTTGCTGGTTTTTTCTTGCTTGACTTGCTCTTATCCGATGTCTTGCTGGTTTTCTTCTTTGCCGGCTTGGCTTTCTTTTTTGTACTGGTTGATTTGCTTTTACCGGCTTGTTTTTTCGCCGCTGCATAGGCTTTATCGTCGCCAGAAACTACACCTTTGCTTAGCGATAAATAACGCTTATTCTTTTTAACTAACGCAGGTCCAATGCCTTTAACGTTCAGTAGATCGTCAAGACTTTTGAACTTGCCGTTTTTCTTTCGGTAGCTGATGATTGACTCAGCTTTAATAGGGCCGATGCCCACCAGGTTTTGTTGGATGGCAGCCGCGCTTGCTTTATTGATATTAACGAGTTCTGCCGCAGTCGCGATGCCGGAAACGAGCATCATTGTGATAAACGCCATGCTGATGGTGAATTTCTTAAGCATTGGTAATTGCCTTTGTTTAACGCGAGTTTAAATGTCCCAATTATGGGATGTATCGGCGCAATTACGGTAAATATGTGCGATTGTTAACCTTAATTAACAGGGATAAGCAGGTTACTCACTCATGCTGTCGAGCAGTTCTTTAGGTAGCAAACGCTCGTTTGAATTTTCAGGGTAGCGCTGCCGGAATTCGAGTAGTTCTGAACGTGCCAGTTCTGCTTTATTTTCTTTGAACAAATGTTTTATCTCAATAACCCACAGTAGAGCAGAGCTTCTGTATTTTTCATTTCGCAATCGTTGTTTCAATTGCGCAACGGGGGCTGCGGCTAGTACGCCCGACGAATTAGCGACAGGTTCTTCGGGCGCAGCATCTATTTCAGCATCGGGTTCTGTTGCCGTCGCGGCAATAGCAACGATCGCTTCGTTTACAGCTGTTACCGAAGGCGCTGCTGAAGGTGCAGCTGAAGGCGCTGCAGCACGAGTAGCTGATGTATCCGACGCGAAGGCCTCCGGTGTGAGCGGAGCGGATTGCAACTCTACGATTTCAATTTTAGCTTCAGTTGCTGTGTCGGCGGCTTGTACGGCTTCATCCGAATCGCTCAAAGCAAGTTCGCCTAAGCCCTTTACGGGCTTCACAACACGCTTCTCAATCGATTGACCAACTGTTTCTGTAACCGCTGTTGATGCATTCGATTTGGACACATCAGGTTTAACCGACGCAACGATGCCGTTAGTGGTTTCGGTTTCAATCCCTTGTTTATCTCTACGCTCTTTACGATTAGCTTCCGCTTGTCTGCTTTGGACGGTAAAAACAGAGTCACTAGCTGCGGATTGGTCTGCCGATGCGTTAACGTTAATATCTGTTAACGCTGCGTCGCTACGTTCAGCCTGAGTTTCAACGGCAATTGGAGCGAGGCTTTCTTCGAGCACAACAGAGCTAGCTGCGGGGGCGGCATCTTGTGCAAGTGATGAGTCGGGGGATTGCATAGTGAGTGGCGTCAGCGCAAACGCTATCATCAATACGGCGGCGGTGCCAAACAACGGTGCATAGCGATCTATAAATGTTTCGTTGTTTTTTGGAATTGAATTATGCTGCGCCTGACGCGCATTTTCCAAAACCAGCTTATCCAAATCGGCGGGCGGTTCTGTTTTATCAGCTGAAAACAACGCGCTTATATCGACATCGTTTAATTTGTCTTTGTTGGTTGGGATATTGCTCATGCGAGCACCCTCAATTGTTTTCGTAACTTTGTGAATGCGTAGCGTAATCGGCTTTTAACCGTTTCCGCATTTTCGTCTACTAACTCGGCTATCTCTTGCAAACTAAATCCGGCGATGTGTCTTAGCAAAACCGCTTCGCGTTGATCGTCAGGCAAGCTTGCTAAAGCCGTGTTTAATGCGTCCTCTCGATTGGCCATATTCGCCACTTCGTCAGGTTGTAGTGGTGTTTGCAACGAGGTCACATGCGATTCTTCGTCGAGTTCCACCGATGCGTGTAACGGGCTTGATTTTCCTGATCGGTATGAATCAATGATGCGATTACGTGCGATGCGATAGAGCCAGGCGGTAAACGGGGCCGTGTTTGTATACCCATGGCGGCCATTGACCACCCGTGCCCATACATCTTGATACAGCTCGGCCGCTGTCGCTTCATTGCTACAGCTATTAACCATAAATCGATACAAAGGCGTGCGGTGACGGCGATACAATTCATCAAACGAATCAATATCGCCGGCTTGATATGCAAGCATCAAATCAGTATCTGAGGCGCTGTCTCTGTTGAGCGCTGTTTCCATTCGTAATTGCCTAAACGAGCTGCACAAAATGCTTATACATTGTATCGACTTTTGTAGCCCTACCGGTTTTATCGATAAACCTTATAACTTGAGCGTCGATTTCGGCGAAGTCGTATTGCTTAACTTCGTTCGTCTAGATTTTCGGCCAAGTTTATCAATTGAATAAATTCTGAGCGGTAGCCGAAGTCATCAGCACCTTTGGCGTTCAGGGCGAGCTCTGCGGCATCGCTGTAACTAAAATCTTTAAGGTATTTATTTTGCCTGAGCAGTTGCCCAAAACCCGCGACTGATGCCGAAAATCGGAAAATATCGCTCGATTTATCAAATTCTTTAACCAAACTATTGCGCTCAATCACACGAGTAATGAGCTTACTGGCGGTTTCATCGGGTTTTTTATAGCGTAGTCGAACTTGCGCTATTTCACCTTCCAGGGAGCTTTTGGGCGTGTTTGTTTGGTAGCGTGACGGTGTATTCCACTCTCCACCTTCGCCACTTAGCGAGATCTCATAGAGTGCCGTTACTGTATGACCCGCACCAATCTCGCCTGCATCGACCTTGTCGTTGGCAAAATCGTCATTGGCAAGCTTTCGGTTAACGTAGCCAAGCAATCGGTACTCTGATACTTGTGAAGGATTAAATTCTATTTGAATTTTTACATCTTTGGCTATGGTCAGTAATGTCGAGGTTAGTTCTTCGCTCAGTACCTTTCTAGCTTCGTTTAGCGTATCTATATAGGCATAACTACCATTGCCAACATTGGACAATTGTTCAACCAGAGCATCGTTATAATTGCCCTGACCAAAGCCAAGTGTTGTTAGTGCGATACCAGATTTACGTTTCTTTATAATGAGATCTTTTAATTGATCAAGATCACTAATTCCAACGTTAAAGTCTCCATCAGTTGCAAGAATGATGCGGTTGATGCTGTTTTCATCCATCGATTCTTCGGCCAGTTCATAGGCTAGTTCGATTCCAGCAGCACCATTGGTTGAACCTCCGGCTCTAAGCTTTCGTAGGGCTGAATCAATAGCGCGCCTGTTGTTTCCGGCAGTCGGTTCAAGCACAACGCCTGAGGCGCCAGCATAGACAACCATACTGACAGTATCTTTATCTGTTAGTTGGCGGCTTAACATTTTTATTGAAGATTTAAGAAGGCCCAGTTTATTTGGGCGTTCCATAGAGCCAGATACATCAATTAAAAACACCAAATTCGCTGGTGCTCGGTCTTGTGCGTCCACCTCATAACCTTTTAGGCCGATATGCAATAAATGCGTTTTATCATTCCAAGGTGTGCCGGCCAACTCGGTATAGATCGAAAACGGGGTGTCTATGCTCTTTGGAGCTGTGTAGTCGTAGTTAAAATAGTTCAATAGTTCTTCAACACGTACCGAATCGGCTGGTGGGAGATTGCCTGTGTTTAAAAATCGGCGCACATTGGAATAAGCACCGGTGTCGACGTCCACACTAAATGTGGATGTTGCCTGATCAGCAACACGAATTACTGGGTTATCTTCAATCAATTCATATTTTTCAGTATTTTCAATCGGTGCGAGTGCTTTATCATTAGGTAAGTGGAGCTGTTTTTTGTGCGCTGGCGCGACTGTGACTATTGCCCGGGGCATCGCTCTGGCATGGACGCTGGCGTCAGCTTGTAATTCTAGCCGTGCAGATTTTGAGGCTTTTTTTGCGCCAGCGTCTGATGATACGTGGGTGGTGCTACACCCAACAATCAGTACCATGGTTGAAATTGCCGCGATAAGAGCTGTGGCCAGAGTTTGATTACGCATATTTTTCTCAATTTTGATTGTCTTACGTGTATAAACGGGGACGATGAGATTCGGGGTTAACGAATATCGTGTTTTTGTCTTTTTAATGGTTTCGTAACAAATATGAGCGAAGAATCAGCCACTTGGCGTAGCCTGTTAGACGCTCGTTATTGGCCGCAAGTGGTTTTGCTGTCATTAGCACTCTGGTTACATGCGACCAATACGATGCTTACATCCACCACACTGCCTTCAGTCGTGGCCGATATTGGTGGGCATCGCTTGCTTAGTTGGGCATTTTCACTTTACTTGATTGGCTCGGTTGTAAGCGGCACTCATATGAGCTTATTGGTAAAGCGACTTGGTTTACGTCGAACCATCATTGCTGCGGCATTTGTTTATTTCATGGGGTGTGTGCTTTGTGCTATTGCGTATAACATGCCGCTGTTTTTATTCGGTCGGGTGGTGCAGGGATTAGGCGGTGGTGGGTTGGTCGCACTGGTTTATCTTTCTCAGCATCAGTTTTTCCCCAACAACCTCATACCTCGAATCATTGCATCGAATTCTGTTGTTTGGATGGCTGCGGCCTTTAGTGGCCCGCTTATAGGAGGCTCGTTCGCAACTTACGGAATGTGGCGGATGGCGTTTCTTTTTTTTGCGGTTCAGGCGTTGTTTTTCATATGGTTTGCTAGCAAAAAGCTAAAAAATAAACACAACACCACGCTTGAGCATACCCATCGCGTGTCTGCCATTAATATTCTGGTCTTATCGGCGAGTATCGTTTTTGTTGCAATGGCTGGAAATCAATCGAGCGGGTTAATGGCTGTGCTGCTCGTGTGTTTGGGTATTGCAAGTTTGTTTGTATTTATACAGCTAGATAGTCGCGCAGGCTTGGGGCGAATGTTGCCGCAGCACATGCTAAATATCCGCAATCCAGTTTCATCCGGATTGCTCATGACCTTGGTTTACAGTGCAGCGCTTATGTCGTTCGTTGTTTACGGTCCGGTGGTACTCAATAATGTGTACGGGCTTAGCCCGCTTGCAACTGGTTTTGTGCTAATAACTGAATCACTGGCATGGAGTGCATCTGCGATAATATTTGCTGGCAAAAAGCAGAATGCTGAAAGACGGTTAATTCTCGCGGGTAGCGCATTCGTAAGCTTGGGAATTTGTCTGCAAGGTGTCGTGGTACCAGATACAAACATTGCACTCATCGTGTTTGTGTTGGTTATTGCATGCGCTGGGTTCGGTGCATTTTGGGGATATCTAATCAGAAAAGTGGTTGACCATGCTGATGTGCAAGACCATGATCGGGCTTCGTCTATGCTGCCTGTCACACAACAAATAGGGTTTGCTTTAGGTGCGGCTTACGCAGGTTTGGTAGCGAACGGGCTCGGCTATTCTGCGCAATCCAGCGTACAAGATATTCAACACATAGCAACGGGGTTCTTTTTTGCATTCATACCGTTCGCAATTATCGGCAATATTGCTGCATGGTTTTTTGTCAATGGAGAGAAGGTGACTAAACCTATTCAAAGTGGTGCTACATGACTAAAACATGGCAAGCATTTGTAGAGGCGAAAACAAACGAAACTATTGTTAGCTTAAGCAGTATAGGTGGTGGTGATTTCGCGCAATCTTTTCAAGCGCAGTTTGAATCTGGTCAGACGCTGTTTGTTAAAACTCATCAAAATCCGCCACCCTATTTTTTTACTACTGAGGCAGCGGGCTTAGAATGGTTGCGTTCAACTGGACACGTGAATGTACCGGCCGTTGTCTGTGTTAGTGATTACCCACCGTGTTTGGCTATGGAATGGGTTGATCTAGGCTATGAAAAATCTGATACCGATGCTAAATTCGGTCGCCAACTGGCCCGTATGCACCAAGCGCCATTCGATTGCTTTGGACGACCAGATGGCCGAACAACCGGTAGCCAAGCAGTACCCAATGAGGTATGTACTACATGGGGCGATTTTTATGCCACGCAACGATTGTTACCGCTTGCCAAATTAGCCCACGATAAAAAAGCCCTGGCTGTCAACGTCATTGAACAAATAGAATCTGTTGCAAACAGGCTTGATGAATTTGGTGCCAGTGATGAAACTGCATGCCTTCTGCATGGAGATCTTTGGGCAGGGAATCGTATTGTGGATGCCAACGGCGATAGTTGGTTGATCGACCCCGCTGCACACGGTGGACATCGGGAATTCGACTTAGCAATGATGCAATTGTTTGGTGGATACGGGCGCACCTGTTTTAGCGCTTACGATGAAGTTTTTCCAATCGAGCCAGGCTGGCAAGATCGTGTAGCGCTTCATCAACTTGCACCATTAATTGTGCACGCGATTAAGTTTGGGGGCTCTTATAGAGCTGCTACTACACAAGCGTTGGCAAAATACAGTTAGTGCATTTTAATAGTCAAAAGCGAAAACAAGAGTAATACGATAATGAATCAATCGGTGAAACCTGTGACATTGATAGATGGTGGTATGGGGCAAGAACTTTTAAAACGCAGCGGTGCTAAGCCAAGCCCATTGTGGTCAGCGCAAGTTTTAATGGATTATCCTGATATTGTTCGTGACTTGCATGCAGACTTTATTCGCGCGGGCGCTCGGGTGATAACCATAAACACTTATTCTGCAACGCCTGAGCGGCTAGCTCGCGATGCTGATGAATCCCTATTCGAAGGCTTACAACAAAAAGCGATAGATGTTGCTATGCAAGCAAGAGACATTGCAGGTGTCGATGGTGTCAGGATAGCGGGCTGTCTGCCGCCGTTATACGCAAGCTACCGACCGGATCAGTCACCATCTGAACAAATTATGCTTGAAACCTATCAACGTGTATGTGAAGTGCAGCGAAATTATGTTGACCTGATCATGTGCGAAACAATGGCATCGATTAGCGAAGCCCGATCAGCGCTTAGCGCAGCGAATGAAACCGGATTACCGGTCTGGGTGGGATTAACCGTCAACGATGATGCCACCGCTACGCTAAGAAATGGTGATGCGCTTCTTGATGCTGTAAAGATTATCGATGACATTGGCGCCGATGCCAAATTACTCAATTGCAGCAAGCCCGAAGCGATTAATGCTGCGTGGCATGCACTCAGTGCAGGCGTTGGAAAAATCGGTGCTTATGCTAATGGATTCACATCCATAAAAGCGTTAGAGCCGGGTGGCACCGTGGAAGAGCTTGAAGCTCGACATGATTTGGGCCCGAGTAATTATGCAAATTTTGCCATGCAGTGGGTAGAGCAAGGAGCGGACATCGTCGGTGGTTGCTGTGAGGTAGGGCCGGAACATATTGCGGCGATTGCGCAAAGATTGGAAAACGCGAATATCCCAGTGAATTAAAATACGGGGAAATAAAATACGGGGAAATAAAATACGGGCTCAGAAAGAGCCCGTCATACTAGTGCCATTAAAGTGTTTTCTTAAGAGAACATGAGTCGCGTTGTGGAAACCGGCGTCCCACCCTTAACATTCGCATTTCGTGTTTGAACACTGATGGTTGCATTCGCGTTGCGTAGTGGCGGGCGAGCTCGTTTGTGCACATCTCTGTGAGCCATTTGAATTGTTAGTGTCGAACTTTGCTTAGGGCCAAATTCACGAGAACCGTTCACGAGCAATGAATTCAAGTCGTACTGTCCGTCAACGGTTGAGACAATGCTTGGATAAACTTGTTTTAATGTGACGGGCTCAGAACTGGGGTTGGTTACTATAATTTGCCGACTGCCATCAGCGTTTGCTTTCTCGCTAAAAGTAACCACTAGTCCTGTGCCATTAACTAAATCGGATTTTACATAGTCGTTTTCTATGCCGTGCTTGCACGCCGCTGCTGCTAGGCCCGGTACCGCGACAGCGCTCGATGCTACAGCCATGTATTTCAATGTTGTGCGTTTGTTGTTGTCAATCGCCATGTGTTCGTTACTGTATTTGCCATTGGAATAACTAACTTAAGGCAAAAACGACTGTGTGCAAGTTTTCTGAATCAATATGTGACAATTGGTCGTTAAGCGTCACAAAAATTGACTAAAATGCTGCAACACTGCCATCACTGCGCGGGTCTGCTGCTGCTTCAATTAAACCATCGGTATTAAATACCAGGGCGCCAGCGTGACCCATAATCTCTTCATATTCTCCTACCACTTCAAGATCATGTCCGCGATCGATTAGGGTTGAAAAAACGGAATTATCAAATCGGTTTTCAATACGTAGGTTTGTGGCTTCACTTCCCCAAGTCCGGCCAAGCAACCAACGTGGTGCGGTTATAGTACTTTGCAAGGGCATTTGATTTAAAACGTAGCGCGCAAAAATCATTGCCTGCGTTTGTGGTTGTCCTTCACCGCCCATCGTGCCGTAAGAGAAAACCCGACCATCGCTTAATTGGGCCATGGCTGGTTGAATGGTGTGGAAGGGACGGCGGTGAGGATCAAGATAATTGTGGTGTTGCTTATCCAACGAGAAACTGGTTCCGCGGTTTTGCCAAGTAATACCGGTCTCTGGCAGTACAACGCCAGAACCAAACTCCCAGTATACGCTTTGGATAAAGCTCACAGCATTGCCGAACTTATCCATTGCACCTAACCAGACGGTATCGCCACTGGTCGCTGCATCTGGCCAAGGAGCGGCTGATTTTAGATCTACTTTTGATGCCATGTTTTGCAGGCGTTCATCGTCTAAGAACGAGGCGGCCTCTTGCTTCATATACGCAGGATCACTTACATGTGCATCGCGAATTCTAAACGAGCTCTTTGTTGCCTCAACCAGTGCATGAACAAAGTCAGCGTCTTCATTGGCAAAACGACCAAGCTTTTCATAGACACCCAGTAACAGTAACGATGCTAAACCTTGTGTAGGGGGAGGGAGGTTATACACTTTGTGTCCAGCCACGTTTAAGGACAAAGGTTCCGGAGTTAGTGCCTGGTGTCGGGCGAAGTCGTTCAACCTAAGTGGGCTGCCCACAGCTTCTAGGTCTTTGGCCATCGAACGAGCAAGATCGCCTTGGTAAAAATCGTCTAAACCATTTTTAATCAATTGTTCAAGCGTGGTTGCAATACGCTTTTGTTTTAGCCGAGTGCCTTCAACCACTGTTTTACCGTTTGGCATGTACACGTCTTTAAAGCCAGGTTGTGATTCTAATTGAGATTGTTTTTGCGCAGCGTTGTTGGCTAAGGTGCCGGTGACGGCAACTCCATCGTTAGCGTATTGGATGGCATCTTCGAATAAACGGGAAAGCGGAAGTTTGCCACCGAGTGCGCGCTGGCTAAAGTCAAAGGCTTTGTGCCAGCCACTGACTGCGCCTGCCATGGTTAAAGCCGCTAGTGGTCCTCGATCGGGAATTTTATCGTGTTGCTGCTCGGCATAGAAGTCCAGACTGGCCAGTCCCGCAGCGCCGCCACAGGCATCGATCGCGTGTACCTTGTTGTTTGGCGAGTGAACCAGCCAAAAGTTATCACCGCCCAAACCATTCATGTGTGGGTAGACCACCGCTATGGTGCTCGCTGCCGCGATCATGGCTTCAACCGCGTTGCCACCATCTTGTAGCACACGAAGCCCTGCCTGTGAGGCTAGGTGATGGGGAGCGACGACACTGCCGTTATAGCTGCGTTTGGTGTTTAGCATTGCGAGTTGGCCTGATCAATATCGGGTAAATAATGTGCAGCATAGTAACCACAAAACCGCTTGAACGTCATAAAAAACGATTAATCGGGGTTACGGCCCATTCTCGGCATTAGCACGGGGTTCGTGCGTGTTAAAGTCATTGTTTATTCTGGCCTGAACACAAACGCAATTGAGGGTATTTTGAACAAGCCAAAAGTCGACGAAAGTGCTGAGGCACTGTTTGAGCAACAACTCGATGTCATCACGATCGGATTGGACGGGTTTAGCGCTGATCTATCCGCGCAACAGGTTCCCGTAACCCATGTGGACTGGAGGCCCCCGGCCCAAGGCGACCCAGAGTTGGCTGACTTATTATCCAAATTAGGTAGCTAGCATGCAAAAAATCGAACAAGCGAATGCACGTGCGGTCGAGATCATGCTTTCCGGCGACCCCGTGCTGGTAGATGTTGTACCCGCATCGGTTGCCATCCCGGAATTAGCCACCGGCAAAATCATTCTTCACGCTGGTCCTCCCATTACTTGGGACCGTATGTGTGGTCCTATGCAAGGAGCAATCGCAGGCATCGCCGTTTTTGAAGGTTGGGCGAGCGATCTTGATGATGCGATGGCGAAAGCGGCGGCTGGTGAGTTTGATTTTCAGCCCAACCATCATCACAACGCGGTTGGTCCTATGACGGGCATGACGACACGTAGTCAGCCGGTCATGGTCGTGGTTAATAGAGCAAGTAATAACAAAGCCTACTGTGCCATCAACGAAGGCTTGGGTAAGGTTATGCGTTTTGGTGGTAACGATGAAGGCGTACTAAAACGCTTGGCATGGCTTCGAGATGCGTTGGCGCCGCTTATGGCGGATGCACTAAAGCTTAGTGGTGGTATCGCCTTGAAGAACATGATCGCACGTGGCCTGACCATGGGTGACGAAATGCATCAAAGGAACGTGGCGTGTTCTGGTTTGCTGCTCAGAGAGCTTTCACCCTATATGGCAGCCGTTGCCAAAGACAATACATTGTTGTCTGAGAGTCTGAAGTTTATGGGCAGTAACGATCAATTCTTTTTAAATGTGGGTATGGCGACTGGCAAATCGATTATGGACCCTGTGCGCAACATCGAGCACTCCACGGTTGTTACGGCAATGTCCCGCAATGGCACAGACTTTGGCATTCGCGTAAGTGGGTTGGGTGACCAATGGTTTACAGCGCCTGTGGAAATGCCTGAGGGATTGTATTTTCCAGGCTTTACTGAAGCTGATGCAAACCCCGATATGGGTGACTCCACGATTGTTGAAACCATCGGTCTGGGTGGATTTGCAATGGGTGCTTCGCCAGCGGTTGCCGGGTTCGTTGGCGCAGGTGCCGCATCAGACGCTGCTGTGTTCACTAAAGATATGGCTGAAATCTGTTGTACAGAAAATCCAGAGTGGACGATACCGGGCATGGATTACCTGGGCGTGCCAACGGGCATCGATATTCGTCGTGTGGTGGAGGTGGGGTTGGCTCCCACTATAAATACTGGCATAGCACATAAAAAACCCGGCATTGGGCAAGTTGGCGCAGGTGTCGTGCGAGCACCGATGCAGTGTTTTACCGATGCCTTGCGCGCCTTCGCGGCGAAGGAAGGACTGGCATGAGTCACTATCACGCCTGTTTAGTCAGGCAAAAATTCTATCTGGACTCGGTCGCACTCATGCGTTTCTCAAAATCCTTAGCAGCCATGCCGGGTGTTGATGAGGCGGCCATGATGATGGGCACGCCGTCTAACATCGAGATCATGTCTAACGCAGGTTTGCTTGATGATTCAGCTAACGCTGCGGCACCAGGTGATTTGATCATTGGTATAAGAGGTGCTGATGAGGCTAGTGTGCAATCTGCTTTAGCTGAATCAAACCAATTGCTGGATTCACCAACGAGCAACAAAGCAGGAGAACAATGGCGGCCAAAAAGTATTCGCAGTGCGGTAGCAAATAATCCAAATGCCAACCTTGCGTTAATCTCGGTTCCAGGACCATTCGCTATCAGTGAAGCACGCAAGGCGTTGCGGCGTGGCTTGCATGTGATGATTTTTAGCGACAATGTGGATATTGAAAAGGAAGCCGAGCTAAAACAAGAAGCGCAAAGTTTGGGTAAGCTCGTGATGGGGCCTGATTGCGGTACTGCCATTATTAATGGAGTTCCGCTTGCGTTTGCGAATAAAGTGGTGCAAGGCGATATCGGTATCATCGGTGCATCCGGCACAGGGATACAAGAAGTGTCTTGCTTAATCAGTCAGCATGGCAAGGGTATTTCACAAGCGATTGGTGTGGGTGGTCGCGATTTACAGGAGCGCGTTGGTGGTGTTTCAACGTTGATGGCGATGGAGGCGTTAGAAAAAGATAAGAACACGCGTCATATCGTTTTAATTTCCAAACCGCCCGCTGCGGCTGTTGCTGACCGTGTGTTAGCTAAAGCTGCGAGTTCAACAAAGACCTACACAATATGTTTTCTTGGGGATGACCAAAAAAATGCCTTACCAAGTAACTGTTCACGTGCAAATACATTAACAGAGGCGGCATGTGATGCGTTGGCTATTTCGGCACTTGGCGAAACGCAAACGTCAAACGTATTATCTAATCAGAACCGCGCTAAGCTACTACGAGGGCTATTTTGTGGCGGCACCTTGTGTACGGAATCATTAGTAATCTCTCGTCAAGCAGGTCTTGCGGTAAATTCAAATGTGTCAATGCAAGGAATTGGTAACTTGGATACTGGGCATCAGCTAATTGATTTAGGTGCAGACGAATTTACCCAAGGTAAACCTCACCCAATGATAGAGCCGAGTATTCGAAACGATGCGGTCATGGCTGCGCTTACAGATGATTCAATCGGCGTGTTGTTAGTCGATGTGGTTATTGGGTTTGGTGCGCACGCAGACCCGGCCAGTCAGTTGGTGTCGAGCCTTGTGCACAACACGCGCGCTGATCTCAACATTATTGCATCCGTCACCGGCACCGATGACGACCCTCAACAGCGAGCAAGGCAAATCGCCATTTTACGCAAAGCAGGTATCGCGGTTGCGGCAAGCAACGCGCAGGCAACAGAGCTAGCTCTTGAATGCATCGGTGTATCAAATTGAGCATTCAACCTCCATTTGAGATACCGCCACGATTGTTGGTTGCCGTTGGTGGTAACGCCACGCACCCAGAAGACATTGAAGGCACATCAGCAGAACAAACGGCTATGGCGCAAAGTACAGCCAAAGCCTTGCTGCCGCTAACCTCCCTGGATAACGAACTTATCATCACCCATGGCAATGGTCCGGTGGTTGGAAAAATCTTGATGCGACAGGTGTTAACTCGAGATCGTGTCGCACCTATGCCATTGGATATTTGTGTGGCGCACAGTCAGGGGGGGATTGCATATTTACTAATGCAGGCGATAGAAAATTCCTTGCGCGATATCGATAACGATCGGCATTGTGCAGTGCTATTAACGCAGGTTGAAGTGGATGCCGACGACCCGGCGTTTGAAAATCCATCCAAACCGATTGGTGCCTTTTACACGGAGGCTGATGCCAAAAAAATATCGAACGAACTCGGTTGGTTAATGAAGGAGGATGCTGGTCGTGGTTGGCGACACGTTGTCCCATCACCCAAGCCTAGGCATATTTGCGACGTGTCGTTAGTGCAAGTACTGGCCCGTAGAGGCACTATCGTTATAGCGGGTGGTGGCGGTGGTATCCCGGTTATACGAAAGCCGCGTGGATTGCGTGAGGGCGTAGCAGCGGTTATAGATAAAGATATGACATCGGCTCACATGGCGAATGTGATTGGCATTCCGGTCATGATGATTCTTACGGCTGTAAAAAATGTATCGATTCATTTTGGCACCGAAAACGAGGCGCAGTTAGGTCTGGTTTCTATTAACGATATCAAAAAATACAAACGTGAAGGGCATTTCCCGGAAGGCAGCATGGGGCCAAAAGTGGAGGCCGCCATACGTTTTATTGAAGGCGGTGGTCAGCGTGTGGTGATATGTCATCTGGATGATGCACACGCGGGTTTGATTGGTGAGGCAGGTACGCAGATCGTCACCGACAACGCCTTCGACTAATTCATTTTTTAGTGCAAAGTAAAACGATTAAGCTGTCGGTCGTGGGCGAGCTATTTCAGCGCACGTGTCAGGAGATAAAGTTCGGCCGTGTATTGATGGTGTTTGATCGAAGCGCCTATCTACAATTAGGCACACAACTTCTGTGTATCGGTATTCGTGAAATCGGAGCGAGTAGCATCACCGGTTTATTCTCTGCAAATATCGTATCTTTGCCAGACACCATTCAGGCCGACGCAAGCGTGCGCTGTGAGGGGGCAACAATATGGATTGGTGATCAAGCGCGGTTGTCATTTGCAAATGCCAGCACCTTTAGGTCATCGTTTTTATATGCGCATGAACAAATTGAAGATGGGAAAAATCTGGCACAGCTTCACTCGGCGCAACATCACTTGATACGGTCATTAAAGGTTCCAGGCGAAGGTTTAGCACCAGTGCTGCATCGAGTTGCTGATCGTAACTGGAGCAAAAAGGAAGTTGACGCCATGTTGATAGTGCGTTGCCTTCCAGTAATTGCATATTTGTTTCAAAGGATAGCGCAAGCTTGTACCTTTAATGATGAACATGATTGTGCTATTCATTTCCGTACTGATTCGATTAAACCGCTGTTGGGTGCAGGGCCTGGGTTAACACCGTCGGGTGATGATTTCATCTGCGGTATTTTTGCAGCCCTGTTTGTCTATCGAAAGGAGCACATTGCGCAAGCCTTATGGCGCTCCATTGAATTCGAATTGGCCTCTGCCACAACCCTTGTTTCAAGTGAGCTACTCAGACATTCGGCAAGAGGTGAACTCAGTGAACCGATGGAAAAAATGATCAAAGCCTACTATGAGACCCCAGTCCCGCAGGTATCCCTGGTCCAATCATTGGCGGATTCAGTTGGTGCCTGTTCAGGTTGGGATTGGCTCACAGGCTTTGTCGTGTGCCAACAAGCCTTGACAAGACCTGAAAACAGGTGAATATCGGCTGGTCCTCCGACCCATTAGCTGCAAATGGTGCGGCTGCGGCCATTCAATTTGCGTGACTGGGTTACACTGTCAACATCTCAGTTTTTTGCCCAATAAAAATGTCATTGATGCCCGAAAACCTTACGCTTACCACCGGCGCAGCCGAGCGCATTATGCAGCGCATTCAAGAAGCGGCGAGTATCTCAGAGTCTACCCAATACCTAAGCCGACGGTTCGCCAGTTCAGAACATCAGCAAATAAATACTTTGGCTGCTCAGTGGATGAAAGCGGCTGGCATGCATACCAGAGAAGATGCGATAGGTAATGTGATTGGCCGCTACGAAGCGAACGATAGCCAAACCAATGCTCCCGCTATAATGCTAGGTTCACATTTGGATACCGTGATTAATGCAGGCCGTTATGATGGCATGCTCGGTGTGCTGTGTGCCTTGGCTGTGGTTGAGAGTTTGAACGAACAAGAAGTACGCCTCCCATACGCATTGGAGGTTATTGGTTTTGCCGATGAAGAGGGTGTTCGGTACCAATCAACCTACCTGGGCAGTCGTGCAATTACTGGGCATTTTAGCAAGGATGTTTTAAATCGTCGTGATGAAGACGGTATTCTCTTTGTTGATGCGCTCAAACAATTTGGTTCGAACGTCGATAACCTGGCATCGGCGATTCGCAAACCCGCCGATATCTACGCGTATTTAGAGGTTCACATTGAGCAAGGTCCAGTGCTGGAGGCAAAAGGATTACCAGTTGGCGTCGTGTCTAGTATTGCTGGTGCGAATCGAATGAGCGTGTCTTTAACTGGCTTGGCAGGTCATGCTGGCACGGTGCCCATGAATTTACGGCAAGATGCGCTGGCTGCTGCAGCTGAATGCATCAGCCTGGTTGAGTCCGTATGTAGTAATCACGATGGTCTGGTGGGTACAGTTGGGCGTATAAAGGCAAAGCCGGGCGCTAGTAATGTTATAACCGGTGATGTTGAATTTACTATCGATTTAAGAGCCGCGCAGGATGAGGTTCGGCGAGATCGTGTGGGCCAGGTTGTTGAGGGTATGGCAGCGATTTGTAAGCGGCGTAGTATTGAAATAGGCATTGAGCATGTGCACGAGGCTTCATCGGTTAGTTGTGATGCGCACATTATGCAATGCATGCAATCAGCCTTGCGCTCTGCTGGCATGGATGTGCTGGTGTTGCCCAGTGGTGCTGGCCATGATGCGGCTGCTATGGCAGAGATAACAAAAATGGGTATGTTGTTTGTGCGATGCGCTGGCGGTGTTAGTCACCATCCGGATGAATCAGTAACGAAGGAAGATGCTATCGCCGGTGCTGATATTTTGCTAAAAAGTGTCGTCAATCTTTGTCGCTAAACGAACAACGGCTAAAAAAATAAATTTATATACGAGAAAACTACCGTGTCTGATTCTCCAATTATTTTCGAAGAGCTCGACCCTGATCCTCGCCTGTTGATGGGGCCTGGGCCTGTCGATGTGTATCCACGCGTACTGCGCTCAATGGCAACGCCATTGCAAGGGCAGTTCGATCCGCAGTTCACCGCTCATATGGATCAGGTTCAGGTGTTGTACCGGCAGGTGTTTCAAACCCAGAACAAACAAACATTCTTAATTAACGGTACAGCTCGCGCCGGTATAGAGGCCTGCTTGACTTCCATTATTCGGCCTGGAGATACGGTTCTTGCTCCGATTTTTGGTCGATTTGGACATTTGCTAAAAGAGATTGCCATGCGATCCGGGGCTAACGCCGTTAGCATTGAAACCGAATGGGGTAAGGTTTTTACAACTGATGAGCTGGAGGCAGCGGTTAAAAAGTACAAGCCATCCATTGTTGCCATTAGTCAGGGCGATACTTCTGTCACGGTAAAACAGCCATTGAAAGAGTTAGGTGAGATCTGTCGGCAGAATGATTGCCTTTTGTATGTTGACTCCACGGCCAGCTTAGGTGGGAATGCATTACCGGTGGATGATTGGAAAATTGATATCGTCAGTGCTGGTTTGCAAAAGTGCCTGTCAGGTCCTCCCGGCTCAGCTCCGATCAGTTTTAGTGATGACGTGGCGCAACGTGTACTTGATCGTAAACACACAGAAGCGGGAATTCGTCCGGAAGGCGTCGTTGATGCCGATGGGCCAATTATTCAATCCAATTATTTTGATTTGGCGATGCTTATGGACTATTGGGGTCCACAAAGACTTAATCATCACACTGAATCAGCCAGCATGCTTTACGCAGCACGGGAATGCGCACGTATTTTATTAGAAGAAGGCTTAGATGCGTGCCAGGCACGTCATCGCTTAACAAGCACTGCACTGCGAGCAGGTTTGAAGGCCATGGGCTTAGAGCTCTTTGGTGATCAGGACAATCTGATGGACAATGTCACTGGTATTTTTATCCCTAAACAATGTGGGAATGGTGCCAAGCTCAGAAGTGAACTACTTAACGATTTTGGCATTGAGATAGGCACTTCTTTCGGCCCGTTGGATGGAAAGATTTGGCGTATCGGTACAATGGGCTACGTTTGCCGTCAAGCAAATGTACTGCGCTGTTTAAGTTCATTGGAAATGGTATTAGGTCGAAATGGATTTAAATGCCCTCAAGGAGCTGGCGTTGATGCTGCGTATGGGGTATATCAAAATCAATAGATTAACTTTCTATTAATACGCCATGCGGTAACCCTAGTATTAAACCAGAGCATTGTCATAAAACATCATGCCCGATAAGTTGCCACCTCTGAGTCTTCGCGTTTGCCATTTTAACGGCCAACAAATGGAGCAGTCGTTGCTCGATGCATTAACTGATGCAGGCTTTAACTATCAAGAGATCGAGTGCACAACTGACGAGGAACTAACTCATAAAGAAGCGATTGACTATGACTGTTTGTTGGTTGATTGGCGAGATACAAGTGAAGATGTTGCCAGATTTTTTACGAATCTTGCGGGTAGGGAGCCAGTTGTTGCATTAATAGATGCACGCATGGTGCAAGAAGACTCACCATTTATCAGTGGCTTTAGTGACTTTGTTTGTGTGGAAGAGCTGAATCTAGCCTCTTTTAAGCTGCGTCTAAGGCGGCTGATTAGTCGTTACAGAGATCCACTCTCGCTTACTTCCACTCATGCGCCGGAAGCACAGCTATTGCAAACAGTCGTTAATCACTCAAGTGATTGGGTTTTTATAAAAGATCTTGATCATCGTTTCCTGGCTGTTAGTGAGGAGTATGCAAACAGTTTGGAGCGCTCGCTTGATAGCGTTATTGGTAAAAATGATCTGGATGTTGGGTTTACGAAGGATGTTGTACTTGGTAGCGAAAAAGCAGATTGGCAAGGGTTTTGGCCGCAGGATGATTATGCTGTCGCACAAGGTGAAACCACCATTGAGACCAATCCATATTGGCGTGTCTTTACCGGTGATACGCGCCATCGACGAACTATACGCGTACCACTAAAAAACCATTGGGGAGAAGTATATGCTTTGTTGGTTTGTTCTGAGGACGTAACCGCCATCGTTAAAGCTGAACAAGTATTACGCGAACGCAGCGAAATGTTGGAAAAAGTTACTCAAGAAAAACTAAAAGCTGACAATAGCCGATTAATGGCTGAAATGGCGGTGATGGCGAAAAACAAATTTATTGCCACGGCAAGTCATGACCTACGCCAACCTTTACACGCACTTGGTTTGTATCTCGACATTCTTGAATCAAAGTTGCAAAGCGATGATCAACGAACGCTGATCACAAAAATTAAAAATTCCAGTAATGCACTATCGGTTTTGTTCAATAGCTTATTGGATTTATCCAGACTGGATGCAGGCGTTGTTGATGTTGAACCTACGCATTTTCTAATAGCCCCATTGCTAAGCAGTTTGCGAGAAGAATTCGAAGAAGTGGCTGCAGATAAATCGATCAGTATAGAAGTTGATGGTAGTAATGCTACTATTTTGACTGATGCGGTTCTACTCGAGCGCATTATGCGTAACCTGATTCAAAATGCAATTACCTACACATCGGAAGGGCATGTAGAGGTTCGATGCACTGAAATGGTTGAAGGTTTGAAGATTGAGATAATCGATACTGGGCCGGGTATTCCTCAGTACGAACAAAACGCAATTTTTTCTGAATATTATCAGTTGGAGCATGAAGGTAATCGTCCTACCATTGGATTGGGCTTAGGTTTGGCCATTGTTAGGCGACTTGTAGATTTACTCGATGTGAAATTTGATTTGCATTCTGAAAACGGCAAAGGCTCCACGTTTTCTCTAGAGCTGCCCTTCGGTGATTCGAATCGCATTGCGGTTCCACAAACTGTTTCATCTCACACTGGCTTAGCCGGACATAATGTATTAATCATTGACGACGAAGAATATATTCTCGACGGCATGATGCATGTGCTCCAAGCCCACGGATGCGAACCGATTGCGGCGCTGTCCGCCACCGATGCTATAGAGCAGCTAACGCAAAAAGACATCGTGCCCTCTATGATAGTGGCTGACTATCGTTTGCAAGATGGAAAAACAGGCGACGCAGCCATTGAATTAGTTCGCGAGGAATTTAACATAGACATCCCTGCAATCATTGTTACTGGTGACACTTCCGCTGATCGACTCAGAGAGGCAACGGCTAGTGGTTTTCGCCTGCTGCATAAACCGGTTCAGCCGGACGAACTGGTCAGTGTAATTTCGTCGGTATTTTTAGCCAGTAAAGCTTAACTGCAGGCCATAAAGACATGGTGCACGACCAAGAAGGCGGATTCGTTGAATGACATCCTCGCCATTTATATCCAGTACCACAACACGAGATTGATACCGCAGCCAATCGAGAGGGCGAATATTGTTTTTGATGATGATGAAGTTGAAAGTTAATTTGGTTAACAACAGCCAAGTCTTCCAGTTAGATTTGTTTGTCCGTAGTTTGCTCTGTTTGCGAATACCAAACACCAAAGAGTATTAAGCTAATCCCTATCGATTTCTGAGGGCTAAGTGGTTCCAGTACATTCGGCCAAAAAGGTGCAGCAATATACACGACGACATAGCCTAAGCTGAGCAATGCGTAGACTTTGCTCAGTTGGTTGTTTTTTAGTGTAAGCACCCAAATAATCATCGCGGCTAAGTAAATAATTAATCCGCCAAAGATCATCAGGCTAGCTTTGGGTTGATGTTCTATGCTGTAGAAAACCGATTGTAGATTGGAAACGGTCACGGTAGAGAGTCCTGATTTCATCAGCAACTGAGCGATTGCGCCACCTAAAATAGCCAGGCTTATTCCAACTAGCGTAGGCATTACACTATGTTTCCAAAGGCCAGCACTGCTACGCCCGCAATTATGCAGAACACGCCAACCCAGCGATGGCGATGAATAGGTTCATTGAAGCAGAACCTGGCCAATAACAACACGGTTACATAGTTTAGGCTTAGTATTGGGTATGCAATGCTAACTTCAACCGCGTTAAGTACCTGCAGCCAAGTGATTAAACTAACACCTAATAAAAGGCCAATGCCAATAAAGCTTAGATTGGTTAGCCAGACAGACTCATCATCCCCACGTCTCATCTCAATCGCTGCTTGCTTTTGTAGTATCTGCGCAATAGACGTGAGTAGGATAGTGACGATTAAGTAGAATAGGGGTAAGTGGCTCATGGTAGCTTGCTATCGTTTCTGAGCACAATATCGGCGGAATCTAATTATTCTGCATTTTGTAGCTTACGACCGTCGATTCGTGTGTCATGCTTCACAGTAACTTTTTTCACAAACGGCCTGCATGACATACTTGTTCATATATCAAGCATCTTTATTCTTATATAGCCAGGTTGATTGCCCACAGCGCTGATTAGCAGCGATACACTTACGATCGCTGCTGGAGCTTGGGATGCGTAATAAAAATTATACCGATGATTTGGATCCCTATAATTTAGATCCCTATAATTTTGACCCTACAGAGCAATTGCTTGAGCATATCAGATCACGCGGAACTAACCTTGATCGCGTTGTGGGATGATAACCACTCTTCGATTAACGGCATGGTCAGCTTCTGAATTGCCATCGGATAGTGGTTCTGACTCGCCACGTGCTATGGTTTTTAGTCGGTTGTAACCAACGTTCTTACGCAGCAAGTAGTCCTTTATGGCGTGCGCGCGTGCTTCTGAAAGTATTTTATTATAGCTTTCGTCTGCCCGTTTATCGGCATGTGTTTCAATTAAGTACGAGTACCTCTCGCAACGCTCCGCTGTTATAGCTAGCTTATCCAGAATCGGCTTTACCGCCTCACTGATCGTTGTCTTGTTGGTTTCAAATACATTTATGTTCATAAGCCAGGCTTGCGCGCAATTCTCAGGGACTTCCTCAGAATTACTTACCAATTTAGGTTTGCGTTCACTTTGGGCTTTCTTATAATCTTCAACGAATTTGTCAACCGTATCCAGAACAGCGTTGTACGTCCATTCTCCACGGTTCTCGCAAGAGTCAGTATCTTCACCGGAGCCCCATGTTGCAAATCGGAATTGCCGATTGGGGTCTCGTAGTATCGATGAAGATTGCTGAAACGATGCCCAAATTGAAGATCGACAACAATCGTGTTCACTTTTTTCGGCTTTGGATTTGGCAACGCTAGGATCCGCATTGGGCGCAGCTTTTGCCACAATCTCATCAATATCATTGCCGGTGTAAGACGGGAAGAACGTAAGCGTGGGTTGACCAGGTATAGATTTCAATTCTTCCTCACTGAGCATGCGTAAACCCGCGCCGTTGAGTCGCTCACGAATCTGTGGCACCAAATCAGTTTTCATGTCGTTAAATTTATATTTTTTAGCTGAACCAAACACAAAGCTTGTGATCACGCGAATGCCTTCCAACCCGGCCAAGGATGCGTAGTTTTCTGAATATTCCTCTGTGCCAATTTCTAATGGGTCGCTGCTGGGAATCGGGTAGTAGCGCTTTTCAGCTAGAGCGGAGCTGGACACACTAATAGCGAGTATCACCCCCACAGCCAAATTTCTAAATACATCTGAATACATGCGCAGACCTTGATCTCTAGAGTCAGTTATATAAAGACCTTTATCGGTCTGTACCGCCTATCATTGAAATCCAAGTGCTAAACTGAGACGCGTTTACGCGGATGTCCTTTAAACCAGTAAAAGTAGGGACTTAAACTCGTGAAAACGTGTAATTCGTGTGAGCCAGTTGCTATTCTTCTCACTTTAGGGCGCGCTTGGCCTGGATTGATAAAATGGGTACGAGCTCACATCACAAGCGGTGATGACATTATTAAATCTAGGTCAGAAGTATTTAACGTTATGGCATGCTTTCTGAGCTCGAACGCGCACACATTTTTATGTACTTAGCCAATGCGGAGCATTCTGGCAAGCAATAGCCGCACCTATCACAGTAGATAAAACCCTTAATGAATAATCGAAAAGAGCACATAGATGCAACAGGCGCAAGCTTGCTGCTGGGTTTTTCTGCGCTACTTGGATTAAATCAAGTTTGCATAAAATTCGTGAATGCAGGGATAGCGCCGGTGTTTCAAGCAGGATTGCGTTCAGTTTGTGCGTTCTTTGTAGTTTTGGGCTTTGCGTATTTTATGCGTCGTCGTCTTTGCGTTACGGATGGTAGCGTGCTTCCGGGTATCGCAATCGGATGCTTGTTCGCTATTGAATTTACTCTACTGTTTTCAGCATTGGATTACATTGATGTTTCTCGTGCATCTGTCTTGTTCTACACCATGCCTTTTTGGGTCACGCTAGCAGCTCGTGTATTAGTCCCTGGGGAACAATTGACCCCTGTCAAATTACTTGGACTTGCATCGGCGTTGGTCGGCGTGGTACTGACGCTGGGCGACGGTCCAGCGAACAGCAATCCTAATAGCGCACTGGGTGATCTTTATTGTCTTGTTGCCGCCGTTGCGTGGGCAGGTATAGCGATCATTGTGCGAACCACCAACTTAAAGCGCGCATGTCCTGAAATGCAATTGTTATATCAGCTTGGCGTGTCAGCACCGATTCTTTTGTTCATAGCAGCTATGGGTGGAGAATATTTAAGAGAGCCAACAGTGACCATCTGGGCTGTATTTGCCTTCCAAGTTTTGGTTGTGGTTTCGGTAGGATTCTTAACGTGGTTTTGGGTGCTCTCGATCTATCCCATTGCGAATATGGCTGTTTACAGTTTTCTAGCGCCGGTATTCGGTGTAATTTTTGGTTGGCTAATATTGGGTGAGCAGATAACATTATCCATCATACTCGCGCTTGCGTTTATCGCTGTTGGAATTGCAATGGTCAACTGGCCACAGAAAAATAGGAGTAAGTAGTGTCTGAACATGTCAATATTACGCTCGATGAAGTGCATAGGCTGGCCATGGCCGCACTGACTTGTCAGGGTTTTTCGCAAAGTCAGGCGAATGCGATTGCCAACACCGTGTGTGCAGCAGAACGCGATGAGTGCTATTCACACGGATTATTTCGTATACCGCTGTACATCAAAGCTACCGCTAATCCGTCTACAGATGCGTCTGCGGTACCTGAGTTAACCGTTTCCGATTCCTCGGTGGTTCATGTGGATGCTAAGGATGGATTCTGTCCGTTGGCATTGGAAGTTGGTCTTAATCCGCTGATAGAAAAAACGAAAACCCATGGGATCGCGGCTTTAGCAATCCATAGTGTTTATAACATTGCTGCTCTTTGGCCCGAAGTTGAAGCCTTAGCCGAACAGGGTTTAGTTGCATTCGCGTTTACGGGGGCCAATGCATACGTTGCTCCACACGGTGGCGTAAAACCTGTGTTCGGAACAAATCCCATGGCATTTTCATGGCCAAGGCATAAACAACCACCATTGGTATTTGATCAGGCCTCCAGTGTCAGTGCTCGCGGTGAAATTCAACTTCATGGTATTGCGGGAAAGACCATACCTGACGGTTGGGCAATCGATGCGAACGGTAATCCAACTAATCAACCAGAGGCCGCTTTGGAGGGGGCACAGTTACCCTTTGGCGGCCATAAAGGTTCATCGATTGCGTTAATGGTTGAGCTTCTCGCTGGTGCATTAATTGGTGATTTGTTTAGCTACGAATCTTCGGTAAAAGATAACTTAAATGTCGGTGCGCCATTTGGTGGGGAATTTATAATTGCGATTGATCCAGCGCGTACTCTTAGTGACGGTAACACAGAGGCTGCGCAACTCAGAGCTGAACAACTGTTTGCAAAAATTCTTGAACAAGACGGGACGCGACTACCATCTTCGCGCAGGTATGAAGCCAGAAAAAGGACAGCAGCTAATGGTATTAATCTCCCTGTGTCAATACACGAGCAAATAATCGATCTAAGCTAGTTGAAATGTAAATCAATGCAACCTTAACCAATGGATTGCGCAATGTGCATGCTATGGTAATCGTGAACACCCATAGGAACATTCTATATGCTGGATTTTAATAAGCGACGTACTGTAAAAATTCTGGGAGCTACGCCATTACTCACTATACCAATGGTGGGAAGTGCCGCAAGCGAAGGCTTAAGCTCTAAACGTAGTCTTGCTGAAAAATCATTCCCCCGCGCAGCTAGCAGAAGGGGCTTACCTTTAGATATTCAAATCATTTATACGCAAGCAGTACCCGATAATAATGTCCTGTTTCGCAATAACACTGATGAAGAGCTTGTGGTTTCTAAGTTCATTCCCGGGCATGTGTATTTTGCTAATCAAATGATTGATCTGAACATGGTAGTGGGCAATAGCGAACTTCGCCTCGCACCAGAACAATCCATTGCACTTAGTTATGATGTACTTAGTTATGATGTACTAAGTTATGAGTTGGTAACTGCCAGCAATACGATAACAACTGAATACGTTTGGGCGGATCAAGCTATCGATTCCTTAAGTCATGAGACATCCATTATCACATTGGGTGCATTTATCGCAGGCACTCATGCGGTTGTTTACGCGAACTCGAGCCAAAACCTACCTAGCTGATTCGAACTTAGCCGTTGCGAAATAGCTAAACTTATTTCAACAACATTGTTTGTAGAGCACGGCCTACGCAGCCGTGCTCATCAAACAGTTGTGCATCAGCTAATCCTTGTCCGGTCGGTTCCCAATAACCGGTACTGTGCGATCCAAGCCAATCTCCCACTGGGTCACGGTGCAGAACGATAGTTAAGTCCGGATTAACAAAACTAACATCGGCGGGTTCTGCATTGCGCCCAAACGCATTGCCACAATCTGCCAATGGACAAATTTTTTGAAATGGACTTGGCCGTTCTGTACTAAGTAGCGGCACCGTTTTCATCCATACCGTCGTGGGTCCTGGCCCTCTATCTTCACCTTGTGGATAACGTATCTGAACGCCATCTCCATTAAAAGCTGGTAAATCGTGAAGCGTTTCTATCGGAAAATTACCCGGCTTAGCGGTGTCGGGTCCATCAATTTTTAGTGTGGCGGTTGGATAGGGTTTAGGATTTTGCTCGATTATATGCAGTGCAGTTGCCATGGCTGCCACCTTGTCATCTTTGCCCTTAATAAGCGCTGTCGTCGCCGCTGTACTGCGCCCAGAGCGCACCAACGATGCTTCGACATAGAACCCTTCAAAAGGGATGGGCCGCAGTAGGTCGACACTGAGTCTGGCTAAACGCTTTTCGGGAACCAATTTTTCAACAGCCCGTGCCAGAAGGCCCGTTGGTGGGCCTGCATGGCAGGCGTTAATATCCCATGGCCCTCTGGTGTGGGGGGTGGGAGTAAACCATTGGTGATCTTGGGTTGTGAAAAAAGCATTTGTCATGGCAGTTTGGGTCGTCTTTAACGTAGGCAATTGTTACACTATCACGCTTTGCTACAATGACGGAGTCAACGACTTCAGCGCATGCGAGAGCTTACGCATAGGGGTAAGGGTTATGCGCACAGTACTGATCAATAGGGAGCCGGTAGAGCTCTATAAAATATTAAAATTTGAAGGACTTGCTGCCAGCGGTGCTGAAGCGAAGCAGCTAATTGCCGATGGCGAAGTCACCGTAAACGCTGAAGTGGAAACACGCAAAAGACGAAAAATGCTCTCCGGCGATTTTGTTAGTGTTTTCGATGATGAGTTTAAACTACAACTAGAAGTATCATCCGGCTCTGATTCAGCTTCCACTTAAATTATTATTCAGGTAACGAAAAACAACGATTATGAACGATGTCATCAAGCTATTACTGTCTCACCGCTCGATACGAAAATTTTCTGATCAAGCCATCGATCAGGAAACCGTTAATACGATAGTTGCGGCGGGTCAAGCAGCAGCTACTTCAAGTAATCTTCAAGGCACGACAGTGATACAAGTCAATAACCCAGATTCACGGGCTGAATTGGCGCAGCTAGCTGGTGGTCAAAAATACGTATCTACATCAAGTACGTTTCTTGTTTTTTGTGCAGACGTAAAACGTTCCGCTCAAGCTTGCGCATTGCAAGGTGGTGAATTTACACCTGGAATGACCGAGCATTTTATTATTGCTACGGTAGATGTTGCATTGTTTGCGCAAAATTGTGTAATTGCCGCAGAATCTTTGGGCCTCGGAATTTGTTATATTGGTGGTTTACGCAATAATCCGGCAGACGTCTCAAAAGTATTAGATTTGCCGGAAAACGTATACCCCGTATTTGGCTTATGTTTGGGTTACCCCGAGCAAGACCCAGAAGTAAAGCCACGATTGCCCTTAGACGCTGTACTCATGCAGGATACTTACGATGAAAGTGTTCTGGAGGCGGGTATTGCACAGTACGATGAACACATGCGATCTTATTACCGTCAGCGTACAGGCGGTAAAAAAGACAGCAACTGGAGCGTAGAGATGAAAGCACTTGTTGGCAAAGAATCTCGCCCTCATATGCGTAGTTTCTTGCACGATCAGGGCTTTACGATGAAGTAGTCTTTTTTGTTATTCGTAAAACACACAACTATTCGGAGGATTCATGTCTGCTCAATTTAATCGAGATCAGGTTAGTGACGAGGAATGGGCGCTAAGAGTTGATTTAGCGGCTGCGTTTCGGCTTGCGGTGCAATTTGACTGGCATGAGTCTATAGCGAATCATTTTAGTGCGGCAGTTTCAGCTGATGGCAAACAGTTTTTGCTCAATCCAAGGTGGAAGCACTTCTCGCTTGTAAAAGCCAGCGATTTACTTTTACTCGATGCTAACGATAAAGATGTAATGAGCCGGCCGGATGCACCTGACCCATCAGCGTGGAGTATTCACGGCGCGGTGCATGCGAGTGTGCCTCAAGCGAAAGTCTTGTTGCATTGCCACCCTCCATACGCAACAGCGCTCTCGTGCTTAAAAGACCCAAGCATTAAACCGATAGATCAAAACACAGCTCGATTTTATAATCGTATCGCCGTTGATTTACATTTTGGTGGAATTGCAAACGATGAAGCAGAAGGTCAGCGAATCGCTAATGCATTTGGTAACTCTTCGATTATGATGATGGGTAATCATGGCGTTAGCTGCGCCGGTGAAACCGTTGCTGAGGCGTTTGAACATTTATACTATCTTGAACGTGCGGCGAAAACCATGATGCTAGCGTACGCATCTGGGCAAGCGCTATCGGTTATGAGTAGCAAAATAGCGGAAGATACGGCGCAAAGCTGGGAGGAGTACAGCGAGTCAGCGTTTGCGCATTTCGATCAACTAAAATTGCTGTTGGATAAATCCGACGATAGTTATCGGCACTAACCATTAGACTCCGTTTTGGCGAGCATCGATTCGCGTGGTAACAGCACGTTAAATTCTTCTCGAATTTTCGCATCGATGTCTTCGCTTATGTGTGCAGGGAAGTGAGTACTTAGGATTTCATCGACTTTTGCTCGCGCAGTTTCTAATAACACCGGTTTGCCCACTTCAGCCCACTCTTTAGGGCTGGTTCGGTCAGCGATTTCAGGGTAGATGTATTCTTTTTGCATCAGTCCGAACGTTTGTTCATGCCCTAAATAATGGCTAGGACCGTCAATGCAGACGTCGCGCATTGCGTGCAATGAAAGCGTATCGTCGTTGACTTCAATTCCGCGAACGGTTCTGTTTATAGCGCCAAGCATGTCGTTGTCGATAATATAACTCTCATAGCAACAGCCCAATAGTGAAGCATGCATGCCTGCTGATTCATAAATCAAATTAGCGCCAGAATGCGCTGCTAAGGTATTGGTGTAGGCCTTTTCAAACCCCGATTGAGCATCAGGAAATTTTGCATCTGCCATGCCCGCTGCAATGCCGGTGGGTAAGTTGTAGTAACGTCCCATTTGTCCACATCCAGCCATCAATACGGCTTGTTCGCCACTTCCACCGCTCATGGCTCCGGTACGTAAATCGGAAACAAATGGCCAGGTACCAAAAATTGCTGGATGCTGCGGGACCATAAGGTTCACCCAAACCAGTCCTGCTAGTACTTCGGCAACCTCTTGTACGATCGACCCTGCCAATGCTGCCGGACTGGTCGCGCCAGCTTGGCCAGCGGCGAGTAACAATACTGGCATACCGGCGTGCACTGCTGCTTCTAAACAAAAACAGGAATCTTCAGCAAAGCGCATAGGTGGCACCACGAAACAATTAGACATACTCACAAACGGACGTGCTCGCCATTGTTTTTCGCCACCGGCAATGTGGTGCAACATCGCCAGACTTTTTTCAAAATTTTCAGGCTCTACCCAGCTTGTGCCCACATGCTTGGTGGTTCCTGAAACAGCCGTGTAGCAAGTGTTGAAATCCATATCCAGTGGGTCGGTTACATCTCTTGGTACCAATGGTCGTTGGAAGTAATGGATGTTGTCCATTTTATCGACGAGGCGTGCAATGTTGTATAGGTCGTCTAGAGTAGATTCGCGGTAGTCGTTGTTTTCGATATCGGCGATGTGCACGGCGGCGCCGGCTGTGCCGAAATAAACGCGTTTGTCGCTTATTTCAATATCGTGTTTTGGATCTTGCCCGTACAGGGTAATGTTTCTTGCACAACTGGCAAGCGTGTCTTCGACTAATGAGCGCGGAAAGTATAAGCGTCCATCTTTGTATGAGCCACCAGCTTTCGTCACGGCTTCCACACATGATGGAATGGCTTGTGAAAGCCCAATCGTCTCCAACGCTTCCATAACCGCGTTGTTGATTTTCTCCATATCGGCGCCGCTTAACGGATTGAAGTTACCACCTGACATGCCAGGTCTGACCGCGCGATCTTCATCGGCCAGGGGTGCTGCCCGTAGTGCTCGTTTTGCGGCTCTGGCACCTCGTCTGGACTGGCCTTTTGACAACTCTGCCATGATCGTTTTTCCTAAAATTTGAGACGGTTGCAGCTGCATAGTGTGCCACGGCGACAACGCGAAAACCTGCAGATCTGGGCTAGTGGGCGACCATTTATGGGCGTCTCGCGACGTTGTTTACGGGGGCCGAATTAATACTGGTGACTAATTGACGCTATAGCTACTGTAGGGGTGGAAATTACTGCCCAGAGCCTGTAGTCCAGTAGTATGTAATGATCAGTTAAACGCGAAGAAGAGAATGTTGAATAATTACCTATCTACCCGCCCAACACTGGGTCTATTGCGCAAGCGCATTGGACTAATCCAACCATGATTATTCCGCTAATCACGTTACTCAAGATTATAGCTCTTGGCTCGATCAAGCTTATCTTCTTGTTGCTTGGTATCGCGTTTTTCCCAATCTATGCCTTGCGACTTATACTCGGTGGAGCAACCAGCATGCTCGTGCCAACGCTTGCCTGGTTGGTGGAAAACACACGCATAAGTCAAGCACGGCA
This sequence comes from uncultured Granulosicoccaceae bacterium, assembly GCA_938035945.1. Taxonomy (GTDB): domain Bacteria; phylum Pseudomonadota; class Gammaproteobacteria; order Granulosicoccales; family Granulosicoccaceae; genus Granulosicoccus. The sequence goes on along the minus strand of CALHOU010000026.1, from coordinate 3,414 downwards.
CGACGCCATAATCGATGATCTTGATACCTTAACGAAGATTGACTTCACCCGCAAAGAAGCACGATTGTTATTGTGGAAAATGGTCAACAAAATGATTGGAAACATGCGTGATTCCATTGTTGGTTCTTATCAATGGGTGCTCAATAAAATTCGGAACCTGGTTAAATAAATGGTTCGTTGCCTGCTATTCATTGCGGCAGTGCTCATGCTGTATGTTGGCGGTTTTGTCTATGATGAAGTTGGGCCAGTGTTGTACGCGGTTGTTCTTGCTATCATCGCGTCAACTCCACTGCTGCTCAAAATATCGTTCTGGAAGAAGATTCTGTTGATGGTACCGTTGCTCGTGCTACGAGTGGTGGGGAAAATATTTCTAACGGTGTTTGGCAAGAACGCTTTGTCAAAAGTGTTGGCCAGATACGGGTTGCTAGAAAAGCGCTTTAATCGAACAGTAGAGGCATTTTCTAAATCTAAAGATCGGGGTTTTAACCGATGGAAAAGCATGCGTCGATCGTCGCAAGCTTATTTACTGCTGATATTTTTACCCGTCGCTGTGGTTTTATTTCTTATGACTCTGGTGATTAAAATTGTACGGCTGCGTTTTTTGCAATTCATCGTCGAGAAGATAATGCAAAGTTTTTTAATGAAGTGGACGGTGAAGCATAAATCGATCGACATCACAGCGATTGCTAGAAAGAAACGGGTAGAGTCGGCGGATGACGAAAAGCAAACGCCGAAGCACGAGAACGCGAATCACCAGAACAAAGGTTGAGAAAATTCGAATGTTACTAGGGCAGCTTAAATAACACTGGAATAAGGCCTGACTCATGCGCAAGCCGTATGCCACTAAGCGCTATAAACGCGAGTACGAAGCAACCACTATCAAACAATGAGCGTTCCATTCGAGTTACATCTGCCGGCACGCGTGACTCGGTTGAGTAGAGCTTTAGCGATGGAATAAACCGTGGGGTTCTTTCGCAGTATGCTTGATAAGCATCGCCAAACAATCCGTGCAAATTAGATTCTTCTTTTGCCACCACAAACGGATAAATACCAATATAAAAAATTAGCAGCATGGCGGCGATGACGATCGAGTGCGTCATTAGAACCAAGCCTAAAGCACCGATAAAACTGAACACGTAAAGCGGATTTCTAACCATTGAATAGGGCCCGGCTGACACCACAGAAGTATTTTTCTGGCCACCGATATACATAATGCACCACACCCGACCAAGGCATGCAATCAGAAGCAAAGTGAGGGCAATGCTGTCGATCACCCAAACACTGGTGGCCGATAACTGCCAGCGACTGGCGGTGAAAACCATCAGGGCCAGTACCAATGCAACAAAGGCTTTTGACAACGGTAGGCGGTATTTTTCTAGAGTGGTAGACAGCGCTGAGGCTTGCTCAGACGCGATTGGGGAACCTGTTTTGGCCACGACTATGATTTTCCTGATTCGTAGGGTTTGCCGACGTCTCGGCACGATCTAAATAATAGTCGAAATCGCACATAAGTTGCGGCTGTGGGCTACTATATTGACTTAAATTAATGGGTTTTGCGTAACGGCTATAAATCTTGTGAATCGCGCGGAGCCCATGGTCAAAAACGATACACCCACGCTCGGGTTGAGCTTAATGTTAGTGTCGTTTTTGTGCTTCGCCATAATGGACACTTCTGCCAAATGGCTGGTGTTGGCTGCAATTCCTTCGCTTCAAGTGGCTTTTTTAAGATATTTTGTCCACTTTTTGTGGGTAATTATTATCTATTTCCCGAAAAACGGGTTTGATATAGTTCGCTCAAATATTCCACGCAAGCAAATCCTGCGTGCGTTTTTACTCTTTACCAGCACATCCTTAAATTTTACAGCGCTCAAATACCTTCCATTAACCACAACGATTGCGATCTTTTTCGCCGCTCCTATGATCGTGTGCTTGTTGAGCATTCCTATATTGAAGGAAAAAGTGGGCCTAAAGCGTTTTGCCGCCATCGTGGTGGGTTTTATAGGTGTGTTGATTATTGTGGCGCCATGGGATGAGCAGTTTGACTACCACGTGTTTTTAGCAATAGGAGCATCTACAACAGCGGCCGGGTATTTTGTTATGTCGCGCGTGGTCGCAGGTGTTGACAATAATTCAGTTGCGCAATTTTATTGTTCAGCCGTGCCTTCGGCGATATTATTTCCGATTGTGGTGACTTTGTGGCAATGGCCAGCAACACAGCTTGAGTGGGGCTTATTGATTCTGATCGGGTCTTTAGGCATGTTAGGGCATTCTGTGCTTACCTTTGCTCACCGTTTTGCGCAAGCCTCGGTATTGGCACCCACTGTTTATTCCCAGATCATTTATATAACATTTTTGAGTTGGCTAATTTTCGACACAGTACCAACCATCTCAACAGTCATTGGCATTGCCATTATTGTTGCCAGCGGTGTATATATCTGGAGTAGAGAGCGCGCTTTAGCGCTTGATAAAGCGCAGTAAAAATACGCCGATCAATGCCATAGACGACACCGCGCTGGCAACGTAGGTCATGGCAGCAGCTATTAACATTGACTTTGCACCGTCATAGTCTTTTTCATCGACAAGGTTTAAGCGTTGCAACTCAACAAGCGCGCGCTTGCTTGCATCAAATTCAATGGGCAATGTTAAAACTGGCATTAATACGCCGATACCGATTAGCATTAAACCTATATTCGCCAACATAGGTAGCCCCATAGCACCACCGCCAATAGATAATAAAAGCCCTAATTGGTTACCCATAGCTGCTGCCGGCATCAGTACCGCTTTTAGCTTTAACATGGGGTAGTTTTCTTTATCTTGCAGCGCGTGACCGCATTCGTGAGCGGCGACAGCAATAGACGCCACTGATGCATCGTTGTTTATCGATTCGGATAAACGCATTAAATCCATGCTGGGTATGTAGTGATCGCTTAACTTACCCTTAGATACTTCGAGTTGAACGTTTTGCAGATCATTGATATCGAGTATGTGTCTGGCTACCTGGTAGCCATTAGCACCGACTGCATTTGGAACAGCACCCCATTTATCATAGGTGCGCGTCATCCACATGCGAACAAACCAAGACGCTGCAAACGTTAGAACAATGACAATTAAAAGCATGGGGAAAGTTTATCAAACATCGCTTGTGCCAAGGATTAACTTCACGTCAATTTATGTAGCGGCGCTTCGATGCAAAGACGTTCTGGCGCTTTCCAGGTGATCTTTCATAGCCATGGCCGCTTTTTCTGGTTCTCGTTCGGTTATTGCTTTTAAAATTGCACGGTGTTGTTGGTTATAGGCGGTGATGGTCTCTGGATTTAATACCACCCGACGAACGTTAGACCATTCTTTTTGTGATCGAACAGAATTGATTTGGGAGACAATCCAAATCAACAAATTATTCCCGGTTGTTTCAGC